>PDZT01000071.1 GCA_002753105.1 Deltaproteobacteria bacterium YD0425bin50
AAGTAAGTCGTTTCATAGATGATCACATTAAGAAATATGGTGTAATGCTTCTGGTACAGTTGGAAAAATTTTAAAAATACTTGAAAAACCAGATATTTCAAAAACATCTTTTACACCTTCTTGCGGCCCAACGAGTAACAAACTGCCTTTTTTTTTATTAAGCATTTTTGATGTAGCAAGAATAACACGTAAAAAAGCACTGCTGACAAAATTAATTTCAGATAAATCCAAAAGCAATATATTTTTGTCTTGAGGCATGTTTTCATTTAATTTTTTTTCAAACAGGGTCGCATTTGTTGTATCAATTTTCCCGTTCACACTTTTACCTACAACGCTTACAATTATTGCTTTCCCTTCCACTTTACTTATCAATTCCATACTATTTCTCCTTGATGCGATCAATAATCATTATTCGGTTTTTCTTGTACCGTTATATCGTATGACTAACATAGCAATATCATCAGATTGCGGGGCAGTATCTGCATGAATTTTTACTTTTTCTGTGACATGCAGCACAATTTCTTCCACGTTTTGATCCAACTGATTTTCCATTTCTGAAAGGAGCCGTCCATCAGAGAATAATTCTCCACCCGGATTCATCGCTTCAGTTACACCATCGGTATATAAATACAAGACTTCTCCTACATCTAATTTTAGATGAATTTCTTTATATTGTATGCCGTCAAATGCAGCGACAATCGGCCCGCTAACTCCTTTATTATAGAATACTCCTTGTTTTTTACTGAGAATAATAGGGGGATTGTGCCCCGCATTTGAATACCGTAATTCACCTGTTGATAAATTCAGAACACCAATAATCAATGTAACAAACATGGAACGGGGATTATCTGAACTTAAAATGTTATTCACCTCTGTCATCATTTCAGATGGCGATAACCCTTTTTGAGCGGCTGTTCTTAATAAAGTAATTGTGGTTACCATAAATAGGGCAGCGGGAACTCCTTTATCAGAAACATCACCTAAAGTAAAATACAAATGATCATCATCAATTAATGCAAAATCATACAGATCCCCACCCACCTCTTTTGCTGTTTCCAAAACAGCATACAGATCAAATTCTTTTCTATCTGGAAACGCGGGAAATATTTTATTCAACATCCCTCTTTGAATTTCTTTGGCAATAGATAGTTCACTTTCAATTCGTTCTTTGGCTGATCTCGTTTCCATTAAATGGTGAACATTTTTAACAATTTCTAAACGCATTTGACTTAATGAATCAGCCAAACGACCGACCTCGTCCTTGTAAATGGCCGACATATAATCAATCGGTGATTTGCCTTCATCAGCAGAAGAGAAATCATGTTTTGCCAATTCTACTGCATACTTGGCAAGGCGTTTTAAAGGATTTGTAATTCTGGAAACAAATATGAATGCGATAATAAAACAACACCAAAAAATGAAGCCAATAATTTCGATTTGTCTCTTAATGACGATTTTACCTTGAATGTCATATTCTTCTACTGGAACACGAACAACAATATACCAATCGAGCAATTTAAAATATGAAATATGGGCTTCCATTATTCTTGGATCGTTAATATGTGAAGATTTGTAAAGCATCGTTTTTTGTTGAGATTTAGCTGTCTGGATTAAATCATCTAACAACAAATGCTCAGTTAAATAATTAACTGTTGTGTTAAAATACGAAGGATTGTTTGCACCTACAGAACTGGCTTCAGTTCCTGTACCACATGGATATACTAGCATTTCTTTCTTGCCATTAAAAAGAAAAACACTACCTGTTTCAGCTACTTTGATAGAAGCAAAACTTTTTCTTAATTTTTCAATAATCTTATCTACTTTTCGTTCATATTCTGATTCAAGATCCTCAATATCAATAACAGCACCGATTGAACATCCCCATTTCTCATATGGAAGAATATATGCCATATGCTTACTGCTCTTAGTCGTTTTTGTCTCATTCGGATCCTTAAAACGAAATACCGCTATATCGGATAAATTTAATAACGGCCTACCTTTTATATCAAGAATATTCGAAATTGATGTTCCATAAGAAAATTTAAAACTTGAAGAAGAAATCACCTGTCCAATTTCATTAAACACAAAAAGAGAAATTCGCTTTGTATCGCGTTGATTAATCCATTGAATGGACTTTTCAAACGCCTGTTCTTTTGTCAAAACACCAGAATTTTCTAATAGGTTGTATTCGTTAAATACAGACGCTGAGATATCTGCTAAATTTTTAAGTTCTTTTTTTAGATTAATAACCGTATCGTATTTATTAGAAATTAAATTTTTATACTCAGAATCAATATGCAGCAACGCTAAATGAAGTACGTTTTCCATAGATGTATTTTCAGCTTGAAACATCGCTTTTCTCACATCGCGATGCGTAAAATACATGATCATTCCAGCAGTAACAGCCATTGTAAGTGTAAATAGCAAAAGTATTCTTAATTTTATCGAAATAAACATACACTACCTATAAAAAGTGGGTCATCAACATAGAATCTGAATTTGACTTATAATTATTAAAAAATCAATAGAAGATCAAATTTAAGTTTCTTACAAAACATAGCTTATAGTGTCAAGTAATTACTAATTGAAGTTTAAATGGTTTCCTCTTGACACGCAGCATATAATTATAATAATGCACAGATTATAATGTAATATTATGATAATTTAGTTGTTAAAATAATTTTTATTAGGCTTATTCAGGCATGTTTCATTTCCCGGGTAACACTTTCAATGTGTGCGTTCCTTCTCCCCCTCCCAGCGGGAGGGGGTTGGGGGCATATGCATCAAGCTAAGAAGATATGCTTATTTATTAGCTCCGTTAGGAGCGATCTGTTTGTAGCCCATGGAATCCACCTAAATTAAGCTCCGTAGGAGCGACCTGTAAATTAAACAGGCCGCTCCGATGGAGCTTGATATAGGGATGAACATACATTGCTACAAACAGGTCGTCCCTACGGGACTTTCTTAGCTTGATGCATATGGGGTTGGGGGGAGGGAAATATATGGAAATACCCGATGTTTACTGGAATATTTCCCCCTCCCAGCCTCCCCCGCTGGGGAGGAGTTTAAGCTGAAACTGTTACCTACTTTTATGCCCAAATGAAATATGCCCTTATTCAAATCATATAAAGAAAGATAGTCAACATGCGAGCTGTTATTCAACGAGTTAGTCAATGTTCTGTAAATATAAACGAAGAATGTGTTGGAAAAATTGGTAAAGGGCTATTGGTGCTTTTAGGTGTATCAACTCATGATATGAAAACCGATGCTGATTATGTAATCGATAAGTTGGTTCATTTACGTATTTTTGAAGATGATCATGGTAAAATGAATCTGTCTCTTCTTGATGTCCAAGGTGAACTCATGGTGGTATCTCAATTTACATTGTATGCAGATTGTCGTAAAGGCAGGCGTCCATCATTTGTTGAAGCTGCAGATCCAGAAAAGGCCAATACGCTTTATGAGTATTTTATCCATGAGGCTAAAAAACGTAATCTTGTTGTTCAAACAGGAAAATTTGGAGCAATGATGGCTGTCTCGCTTATTAATGACGGCCCTGTGACGATCATCCTTGAAAGTAAACAATAAGGGAATTGATGCATGATTATTGTTCCTGTGTTGTTTTTGCGTCTATAACATTGCGAATCACTTTAGATAACTCACTACGTATGATGGGTTTCATAACACTCGCTTTGATTCCCAATTTTTTTATTTTTTCTTCATTGAACCTTTCACTAAAACCCGTGCATATTATAATGGACATATCCGGTTTTAATTCCAGTATTTTTTTTGCGAGTTGTTCACCAGTCATATTCGGCATGGTCATATCTGTAATGATGAGATCATATTTGTCTAGATCATGAACAAATGCTTCATAGGCTTCAAGACTGCTACTCCGCTCAGTGATCTGATATCCCAGTTTTTCAAGCATTTTTTTGACCATTTGAAGCACATGCAGGTCATCATCCACAAGTAAAATATGCTCAGTACCAGTATAGATAATTTCTTCAGTAACCGCATTGATTTCTTTTGATTCTCGTTCAATTAATGGGAAATACACATGAAAAACGGTTCCTTTATGAAGTTCACTATACAGACGAATTGCACCACCGTGCTGTTTTACAATACCATGCACTACAGATAATCCTAATCCAGACCCTCGACCCTCTTCTTTGGTTGTAAAATAAGGATCAAATATACGATGAATTAAAGGTTGTGGAATTCCATGACCCGTATCACTAACCGATAACTGGACATACCGACCCGGAGGAAGGTCACCCAGATGAACCTTTAAACTATCTCCTTCCAGTGTTATTTCATTTAATCTTACTTCAAGAGTACCTCCTGTTGCTTCCATAGCATGATATGCATTGGTGCATAAATTCATCAGGACCTGATGAATTTGGGTAGGGTCAGCAAGAACAGCACTACATTGATTATTAATGGATTGACGAATAATGATAGTGCTGGGGATACTGGACCTTATCAGTTTTAGGGCTTCTTTAATAATTAATTGGATTTTAAGCGGTTTTTTTTGCGCATCACTTTGACGGCTAAATGTCAGGATTTGTTTGATCAAGTCTCTTGCACGTTCAGCACCAATAAGGATTTCCTGTAAATTCCGGTAGGAATCGCTTTCTCTTTGGGTTTCTGCCATTAAAATCTGAGTATATCCCATAATAGGAAAAAGGATATTGTTAAAATCATGCGCAATTCCACCAGCCAATGCACCAATTGCTTCCATTTTTTGCGCTTGAATAAGTTGTCTTTCTAATGTTTTTTGTTCAGATATATCTGAAATAACACAAAGCCATGAACGAACCGTTCCTGTATCATCCTGAAAAGGAGTAATACTTCGACTTACTGGAAATAAACTAGCATCTTTACGACGCATCAACAGTTCCTGTAAAGAAAATGCATCTGAATACATTGTCGTATTGTATGGAGGTGAAAAAGAAGAATACTCAACAGGTGTTCCAAAAAGAAACGCTTCAGTGTTTCCAATGAGTTCTTCGCGTCCATAACCAAATATTTTTGTGGCTGCATCATTACACTCTATAATCTGTTTGGATTCTGAATCAATCATAAACACGCAGAGTTCAAGACTGTTTAATATTTTTTCCAAATGCCTCTTACTTTGCGTAATTTCATATTGAAGTCTATGCCGCTCAATAGCATATCGTACTGAGTTCAGAAGCATCGTTACATTGATTTGACCTTTGATGAGGTAGTCCTGAGCTCCAGCCTGAATTGTTTTGAGAGCAAATTCTTTATCATCATAACCTGTTAGAACAATAATAGGAATACCATGTGAATATTTTTTAATAACCTGAAAAGATATCTCTGGATCACTATCCGGCAAGTTAAGATCAAGTAAAATGAGTTCAAAACGTTGTGTATGTAAAAGATGTAATCCATCTCGAATTGAATTTGCTGATTGAAGTGAAAATACAAACATCTTTGATGTGGATAACATTTCTTGAATGAGTTCAATTTCAAAGAAACTATCTTCGATAAATAAAATGTTGATGGTTGTGTTATCTTTCATTATTGTTTCCAACTTTGCATAAATTAAGAATTAAGAATTAAAAAGTACCAAATTTAAAAATATAGCATAGCCCATATTTGAAAAAAATCAAGAATCAACTCATAACTCATTTTTCTATTTTTTTTTACGTTTATGTCTTGAAAAATTTTATATTTAGGTCTATCGATGTTTTTTTCTGTTTGTCTGAATACCTAAAAAAATTAATTTGTGCAATTTAACTATATATCAACTTGGGAGTATATACTGTGAATACCTCATATCAATGGACACGTTCAACTATAACCAAACAAGATCATATTACATGGAACCTTATATATGGTAAACTCAGAAGATTTTATCTTGTTCATTTCAGGCAGGATTATGTTGAAAGGCA
The DNA here is from genome assembly GCA_002753105.1 of Deltaproteobacteria bacterium YD0425bin50. Classification (GTDB taxonomy): domain Bacteria; phylum Desulfobacterota; class Desulfobacteria; order Desulfobacterales; family YD0425bin50; genus YD0425bin50. Next base: position 5,922 of record PDZT01000071.1, read on the forward strand.
AATGAAAAAACGAATGGGAACATGCCGCCAATGCGGAACCTGTTGTACATTCTTACTTGAATGCCCAGTATTAAATACAAGACGACGAAATTGTATTTTGTATTCTATGCCAAGGCCTAAAGTATGTAAAATTTTTCCTATTGACGAAAGGGATATTCAAGAAGTCTCTTGGCTGGGAAAAAGCTGTGGTTTTTATTTTAAATAATAATTGTAGCCGGGGGGCGAATAATTATTCGTCCCTATTAATCGTTCACCTTTGCAATTATTTAGCTGAATATCTGTAGTCTGCCACAATTCCAAAGAATATTTATGTATTAATTATTCCTCCTTCAATGAAATGCACCCAAGAAAAAAGAAAAAGATTGGTCTTTCATAGTGCTAATATTTCGATTCTTTCAACCATCTACCACTTCAGCTTTGATGATCGTTACTGGATTTACAGGCACATCATTCAATCCTGCCTTACTGCTGGTTGGCACGGCCTTAATCTTATTGATTACACCATGTCCTTTGGTTACTTTACCAAAAACGGTGTAGCCCCATCCTTTGTCGTTTTTAGCAGTGAAGTTCAATGAGTCATTCTTCTTAACATTGATAAAAAACTGAGCTGTAGCACTATGAGGATTTGCGGTGCGAGCCATAGCAACGGTATAGGCATCGTTCGTAAGTCCGTTATCCGCTTCATTTTCGATTGGGTCCCGAGTCGGTTTTTCCTTCATGTCAACCGTCATCCCTCCTCCCTGTATCATGAACCCGTTAATGACCCGATGAAAAATGGTACTGTCGTAATGCCCTGCCTTTACATACTCTAAAAAATTGGCGACAGTTTTAGGCGCTTTTTCAGCGTTCAGTTCCAAAATTATTTCTCCCATGCTGGTCTCAAGTTTTACCATGTCCTGTTTCCTTTCATGTGTTGATGTTGATTTTAGTTTCTCAAAAAGGTATTAAAGGCTGACATAGAAGTCAAGCAATTATTTGAATCAGAGTAATCAAGGTGTCAGCATGATTTGATTTTAAACTACCTTGACAAAAAAAATCAAATTGGTTTAATGTTGCAACAATATTAAAATATAACCCATTTTGGATACGCCACAACTCATTTATTATCCGCCTCATCAACCAGCATTGAATGAATCAATACCCAATGGAGTCAGGAGAATGGAATAATGGAAGATGCTCAAACAAGTAAAGTAAAACCTTACGCCTATGTGATCAACCGACTCTATCAGGGGCCATTGTATAGTGATGAACTGCATTATTGGAAAGGTCTTCAGGATTACCGTCATCAAATTAGAGATCGGTTCGAAGAAGACGGTCTGGAATTACATGTTGATGAACAGGAAGGATTCGCATATATTACCCAACTGGATATGGAAGACACGAACGGAAACAAGGTTACCCGTTTAGTCAAGCGTATCCCATTATCGTATGAAATCACTCTATTATTGGTTATTTTGCGAGAATGTTTAGAAGAATTTGATTTTCAAAACGATGGGTATTCCACAAAACTCTTTTTAACAGACTCTGAAATCAAAGACCGAATCCGTCAGTTTTTTAGAGAGCGCTATAATGAAATTAAATTGTTGAATCAAATCGACAAGTACATTAATCAGGTTGTTGATTTGGGTTTTTTAAAAAAATTAAAAGATGAAACGTCTGAAACAGATGCGAAGTCCTATGAAGTAAAGCGAATTATCAAAGCCAAAATAAGCAATCAAACATTACAAGAAATTAAAGAAAGGTTAAACTTACTTCCTGATGAAAATATATGATTTTGAGAGTTATGCTGCCGGGTTCCGCTTGTCCAGTATTGAGGTGTATAACTGGGGAACATTTAATCGCGAAATCTGGCAAGTTTCCGTGGATGGAAAAAATTCCCTGTTAACGGGGAGCAATGGTTCTGGCAAAACCACGATTGTCGATATTTTGGTTACGCTTCTCGTTCCATATAATAAACGGCATTATAACATGGCCTCAGGTACAGCTAAAAAAATGGACAGAAACGAAGAAGCCTACATCCTTGGAGCGTACAATTCTTTGCGGAGTGAAGGTGAATACTCAGGTAAAGTCCAGTTTTTACGCTCCAAAGAAAATGATTATTCCATTGTGTTGGCCACATTTCATAATCATGCGTTGATGGAAGATATAACGCTCGCTCAAGTCGCATTTTTTTATAATGGTCTTAAAAAAACGCATATTATTTCCACATCTAAACTGAGCATCATGGACCTTCAACAGCGTGTTCATGAAATCGATTTCGCAAATGAATGGAAAAAACGATTAAAAAAGTATAATGACATTGAAGTATTTGATAGTTTTAAACACTATTCTCAGAAATTTTCAAAAATTTTTGGGTTAAAATCAGAAAAAGCCCTTGTATTATTCTCGCAGCTTATTGGAATTAAAGAAATTGATAATCTGAATAAGTTTATTCGTTCAAATATGCTGGAAGCAAGTGATGAAGAGGATCGATTCCAGAGGCTTCGGGATAATTTTAAACATCTGATGGATATCTATAACCTCATCAAAGAGGCCAAAGCACGTCTTGAAGTGCTTGAGCCAGTGATGTTGTATGGGCTTCAGTATGATGAAACAAATCATTTTTATGAAAATTTAAAAACCATACGCAAACGTATTGATCCTTTTTTTGCCAAAAAAGAATGTGAATTGCTGCGCGATGCCATGATTCAGGAAACCGAAGCATTACAGCAAGTAAAACGTGATATTGAAGCGATACGTGAAGAAATTGATCAACTGAGAAAAACAAAAGAAGACATTGATTATATCATCCGTACAAATGAAAAAGGCCAGCGTATTCATGAAATCAGCATGCAAATTGAAAGGGATCAGAAAATCCTTAGAGAAAAGCTTTCATGGCTGAATGAATACAACGCATTTGCAATAAAAATGGAACGGCGTCCTGATCCTGATGAAGCTGAATTTTATCAGACGCTGAAACAGATGAAGTCGCAAATAACGTTGCTTGATGAAAAAGAACGTCAGTTACGGAGCCATATTTCTAAAACTGAATCAGAACTCACGATAAAAGAAAAAGAACTGACGTTACTGCAAAAGGACATCAAATCTCTTAAAAACCGTCAAAATAATATTCCGGAATCGTATATTGAAATACGGCGATCCATTGCATCAGCATTAGGTATTGGCGAGTCGCTCATTCCATTTGTGGGCGAATTGATTCGCATTAAACATGATGAAAAACTATGGGAGAAATCCATTGAATACCTGCTTCGTGATTTTGGATTAAGTCTGCTTGTTCGTGAAGATCGTTTTTCGGGATTTATACAGGTGATTTTGAAACAATCGTATTCCACGCCGATTACGTTTTTCAAAATACTGGATGAACATGCACAGACACCTAATCAGGTAATATCCTTAGCAGGTCATGTTTCATTTGAACGGACATTGCTTTCAAAAATAGACCTTCATCCAAAAACGCCTTATCAGGAGTGGTTACGGAATTATTTAAACACTCACTACCGGATTACACTTGTTGATCAGCCTGAAGAATGCCTTGGATATGACCATGCGATGGCTCCAAACGGGTTGATTAAGCGGCATGATGCGTTTGAAAAATCAGCACATCAGAAAGTTTCTGAAAGCGATTTTATTTTGGGATGGGACAATCAGGAAAAAATTATTCTTAAAGAAAAAAAAGCTTATGAACTCATGCAGGCTATCCAAAGCTTAAGAACCACCTTAGAAGATTTGGAGCAGGAATTTAATATTCTTAAAGATGAGCATGATATGATGGTTATCTTTACCAATCGGTTTACCGATTACAAAGATATTGATGTCCAGTCTATAGAAGCTAAAGTCGAAGCTGCTCACCAAGAACTCAGTATGTTGCAGCAGGATTCAAGAGATATTCATGAATTTTCAGATCAACTTGAATTAGTTGAAAAACGAATCACTAAAAAAGAAAAACAAAAAGATGAGTATCAAGGTAAAACCGGTCGTATTGAACATAAAATCAAAGTATGGGCTGAAAAAATTCAACGGCATTCTGATGCATTAGAAAAAGAAGGTCTGCTTCATACAGACGAGGGATTTGAGTTATTAATTCCTTATATAGCAGATCACTTAGCTTCTATTACCTTGACCAATCTCAATGATATCAAAGAATATATATTGATTGAGGTCGGTAATGAATGGGCGAAAATCGTTAAAGCAAGGAACCAGATTGAATCCCAATTAAAAGCTGTCATGCGGGAATATATGCGACCGGGTGTTGATATTCGAAGACGGTTTCCAGACTGGGAAAATGAAACGCGTGAGTTAAGTGATGATATAAGCTTTTTACCCATGTTTCGGAATGTGTATGAGACAATCTCAAAAGAACGTCTGCCGGAATATGAACGAGAATTTAAAAAGCGATTAACCAAAAATGTGGCTACAGATTTCAGCCGGTTTTATGAAGCACTAAAATTCCGTAGTGATGATATTAAACAGAGTATTCAGGAAATTAATGATTCATTAAAAGAGATTGATTATAACACGAATCCATCGACTTACATACAGATCGAAGCGATGAAAGAAAATGATGAGCGGATCAATGAATTTAATGAACTTGTGCTTGATGCACTACATAATATTGCTAATATTCATACGGACGACGATGAGTATTTAGAAGTTCGATTCAACAAAATTAAAACGGTTATTGATCGGCTGGACTTGGATTTTACATGGAGACAGCATGTCATTGATGTGAGAAACTGGTTTAAATATGCGGCTGAAGAACGGGAAAGAGAAACAAACCGTCAGGTGCATTACTATGAAGCGTCAAAAAGCTTATCAGGCGGCCAGCAGGTAAAAATTGCATATACGATTCTTGCTTCAGCCATTACATATCAATATAATATTCAGCGTAGTCTTCCAGCAAAGCGGGTGTTTCGGTTTGTAGCAATTGATGAGGCATTCAATAATTTATCTCCTGATTTTTCCATGTATGTGTTAAAACTTTTTAAAAAATTAGGCTTGCAATTTATGGTAATTACCCCTCTAGATAAGGTGAACTTGGTTCAGTCTTTTATTGATAAAGTTCATTTTGTACGAATTTTGAATAATGCTGAATCTGAAGTCTATAATATTGAGAAAGATACTTATTTTTTAGAGAAAAAAACATTTCATGAACTTAAAGCAGTGTAAGAAAGGAAACTATGGTGTTGAGAAAGATACTTTTATGGATCATCGTATGTGTCGTAGTGAATGGATTATCAATAATCGTTCCTCTGAGCGCAGAAGTTGCGGTTTTACAACCAGTCCATACCATGGTGAACGTTGCCATAGTCCCTTTTAAAATCAACGCAGATAAGAATCTTTCTTTTTTATCTGATGGTATTTACGATATTCTTGCGTTTGAACTTGCTGCAACTGGACGCGTACATGTTATCCATCCGGATATCGTTCATAAAGCATTTCAGGCGTATTCTGGGTTTATGAATGAAGATGTCGCAAAAAGCGGAGCGGAACTGGTTCATGCAGATTATATCATTTTTGGAAGTCTTGTTGCTCTTGCAAATCAAATCAGTCTTCATGCATATTTTATTGATGCTTCAGGTAAACAGCCTTCTTTTATTTTAAATCGTCAATTGGATCATTTAGATCGTGTACTTCCTGAAATCAACCAATATGTAAAGAATATTAAAGTCAATTATTTTCAATCTGGCGAACCTGAAATGGCCGAAAAAACTGATATAGATAGACAACTCGATAATCAAAAAATGAATCAGAATGCAATTCTGCCCTTACAAACCAAACAATTATGGAAAAGCAAAGTATTTAATGATGTGATCAATGGAATTGAAATAGCGGATATTAATCAAGATGGAAAACAGGAAACATTAGTAATGATGGCGCATGAAGTACTCCTTATAAAATTTGGTAAAGAAGGGATGATTTCTTCAGAAACGCTTTTTTACGATAAATATTGTAATTTTATTGGAATTGATGTTGCTGACATAAATATGAATGGTTCTCCTGAAATCTATTTAAGCGGGTTAAATGCCCATAAAAACAGCGTCAGGTCTTATGTTTTAGAATACAATGGGAAAGACTACATTGCAAAAATTAAAAAAAGTTCTTGGTTTTTCAAAGTGATCTCTCAGCAGAGGCAAAAACTACTTTTAGGACAGGAGATGAAACGACAGCCATACCCAAAAGAATTTTTTGTGATGACATGGCAGAATAATGAATTGATTACCAAAACTCAACTGGTTCATTCAAACGGAGTGAATATTCTAGGCGTTACCTGTGGTGATGTGTTGAATGATTCTTCAGATGTATTTATAGCTTATAATTCATATGATCAGCTTCACCTTTTTGATTTTTCGGGAAAAATTCTTTGGGATAGTAAAGAAAAGATGGGAGGAAGTCCGTTGTATGTGGAATGGGTATCTACTGAACCCGGAGAAACAGATCGAATTTATTTACCCATGAAAGTGATGGTTCGGGATATGGATGACGATGGGAAAAACGAAGTGATTTGTATTCAAAATGATGATAAAACAGGCAGACTTCTTAAGCGTTATCGTCAATATTATCAATCACAGGTTATGGGTTTGCGATGGGATGGACTTGCTCTTCCTGTAACATGGAAAGGGAAGGTTATTCCTTGGCAAATTTCTGATTTTACATTTGGCGATTTTAATAATGATAGACAGTTAGATTTTGTTGTTTCAGTTATTCAAAAAGACGGATCAACTATTGGGTCAGAACCTTCCAGTATGTTGATTTCCGTAACAATACCTAAAAAATAAGTCATGTAGGGGCGAGGCCAGGTCCACCCTCGCCCTACGAGATATTGAATATTTATGGAATATTATCATATTCTAAATTTAAGCAGAGAACCGTTTTCCAATTCACCTGATCCTGAATTTTTTTTTAAATCGCAACAACATACCGCATGTTTACAAAAACTTGAAATTGCGATTCGCTTGAAAAGAGGACTCAATGTGGTTACCGGTGAGGTGGGTACTGGAAAAACAACGCTTTGCCGTCAGTTAATTCGTCATTTTTCAGAAGATACCCAAGTCATTACCCATTTAATTCTTGATCCTGAATTTTCAGCTTCACTGGATTTTATTCATAGCTTACAGGTTATATTTACAGGTGTTTCTGAGCCGTATGATATCCATATGGTCAAAGAACAGCTCAAGCGTTATCTGTTTCAAAAAGGTGTTGATGAAGATAAAACGATTCTGCTTTTAATTGATGAAGGCCAAAAACTAAATGAATCATGTCTTGAAATATTAAGAGAACTGCTCAACTACGAAACGAACACATCTAAATTACTTCAAATCGTGATTTTTGCACAAACTGAATTTGAATCGATTATAAAAAAACATGCCAATTTTATGGACAGAATTAATCTCTACCATCGATTGGCTCCGTTAAGTTTCAAAGATACCCGATCCCTCATTCAATATCGCATTGAGCAGTCATCAATCAAGCAAGCATCGTTTCTTTGTTTTACAATACCTGCCATATGGGCTATTTATAAAGCATCGGGTGGATATCCGCGAAAAATAATTCATCTGTGCCACCAGAGTATTTTGGCCATGATTATCCAAAATAAGGTCAAAGCGGATTGGTTTTTGGTCCATGCCTGTATTCAGCGTTCTCTATTAAATAAATCGTCTTTGGGGTCATCAAGATGGCGTGCTGCGTTTTTGTTTTTAGTGTTGATTCTTGTATCGCTTATTTCGTGGTATGACGCTACCGTAGATCATTCAACTAACATAACGTTTGACAATGATAGAAGAATTGATTCACCAGTCAGCTCGCCAACAAAAATAGAGTTACATGAAATCCAAAAAAAAACATCAAATGAAGTTCAACCCATTGAAAAAAAACAAGATAAACCCCAACTCGTAGAGGAATCTAAAATAATTTCTCCAACAACGAATGAAGACACAATGCCGCAGGTAATGCCTGATATGTTAGGTTCACTTCCAGTTTTACGTCAAGATACAGTTGGAAAAATGATTCAACACATCTACGGCGCGTTTAAACCCAAGTATTTAGAAAAACTCCTTCAGGCCAATCCTCAAATTCAAGACCCTAATACAGTTGAAATGTACTCTAAAATTCATTTTCCAGTTTTGTTTCAGTCACAGTCAGATGGTTTTATTTCATATAAGTGGCTGCAACTTTCGCATTTTCATCAGCTTGATGCGGCATATGGAGCATTCAAAAAATATTCTAAAAATTTACCCGTACGCATCATTTCTTATTGGACTAAACAAGACGGACTAGGTTTTGTCATTGTCATGAATACGCCTTTTAAAGATGAAATGACCGTTCAACAAGCCCTAAATGGTTTGCCAGAAGACATCATAAAAACAGCTTCTGTTGTTTCATGGAATACTGATATGGAATTTTTTTGTGAATTTTAGGAATTCAATTTACCGTTTCCTGTACTAAGCTTTTCAAGGCAGTTAGGAAAAATTGCTTGTCAAGCAATATATTAACATATTAAAAGATAAATGATATTTTCTAAAAAAAAGGAGAAGTGAATATGGCTAATTTTATTAGAACAACTTTCATTTTTATTGTTCTTTTGTTCAATTTTTGTGTATTCAATGGGTATGCCGAGGTTATTACGTTAAGAGCAGATGAATGGTGTCCTTACAACTGCCAGCCGAATGCGAATCAGCGCGGTTTTATGATTGAACTTGCTGAAATTGTATTTAAAAAAGCAGGGCACACTATTGATTATCAGATTATGCCTTGGGCTAGAGCGATTCAGGATACGCGCAAAGGAAAAGTGAATGCCATCGTAGGTGCGGGTAAAGAAGACGCTCCTGATTTTATTTTCCCGGAAAATGAACAAGGTCAGATGATCAGCGCCTTTTATGTCAAAAAAGAAGAATCGTGGCGCTATAATAATATGGAGTCCTTAAAGGATAAAATACTAGGAGTAATTAATGATTATTCTTATAATACAGAGATAGATAAATATATTAAAGAAAATAAAAAAAATGATAAATTGATTCAGGTGGCATCGGGTAATGATGCTTTAACTACTAATGTAAAGAAGCTTTTAGCAGGAAGAATACATGTACTTGTTGAAGATAGAAATGTAATGGCTCAATATATTAAGACAAACTCACAAGACAATGCTATTCAAGAAGCAGGCACGTCGGGTTCTGATACTCTTTATTTTGCCTTTTCCCCAGCAAATACTAATTCTGCTGCTTATGCAAAACTTTTATCCGATGGCGTTGTTGAGCTTAGAAAAAGCGGTGAATTAAAGATAATTCTCGAAAAATATGGATTAAAAGACTGGAAATAATTAAGTAACTATGTTTAAAATTCAATCTGTTCTAAAAATTTTTAAAATAAAAGGGCTTATCGTCAAATTATTGATGGGTGTCTCCATTCTGATTTTATCGGTTGTTACGGTGTCATCTGTTGTTAATCTCAACATGATTAAGAAAAATCTGAATCAACGCAAAAATGAACTACTCGATCAGGAAGATAAAAAACTTAAAGATAACCTAAATGAAGAAAAGGCGAGGCTCGAGCATAAGATATTACAAACGTTAAATATTCTTTCATTTACTCTGGTTGATGCGGTTTATGATTTTGTACAGGAAAGAACGGTCAATATCATGAATCCTTTTTTAGATGAAGATATCAGAGTCTTATATGTATTAAATGATAGCGATGAGTTGTTTGCAGGAGTATTTATCAATGCTTCCGGAAAAATAGAGACTTTGGAGCAAAAACGGGATTGGCCTACAGAGTTAATCATCAAATCTATACCATTAAAGAAAAACGATGAAAATATAGGCAAAGTCGTAGTACATTATTCTGTTAATGCCCTGATGAATTTAGAAAAAAATAAAATGCAGGAGATTGAACGATTAAAGGCAAACACCGTAAATGAGATTCAGCAAAGCATCTCCAATAATATTATGGCTCAATGTACACAAGGAATTATTCTATTTATTATTCTGGTTTTTTGTATTTCATTGTTTATGATTAAAGTGATCATACTCCCCATTAACCACTTCAAACAAAAAGTAAAAATGTTAGCCACTGGAAATCTGAATGTTAGTTTTTCCTACCCCTATGAAGACGAAATAGGAGAACTTTCAAGATCATTTGAAGACATGAGACAAATACTTAAGGATAAAATTACGCAAATGATTTTAATGGCATCCAGTGATTTATCTCAAGCTAGTCAAAATATAACCGATGCGTCGGGTATTATTGTCAAAAAATCACAGGAAATGAAAGCCTATACGGTCGATGTCTTTCAATCTATGGAAGATATTACAGAAAAAATTATGCTTGTTTCTATCGAGATTAAGCAGGTATCCAACAATACGACACTATTGAATCATACCTTAAAAAAATTAACGGATACTACGGGAAATTTAGATAGTTCTTCAACGCATATCACTCAAAATCTTAAAAGTATTATCCACCATATCCAATTTATCTCGGAAAATATTCAAAAATCTTCAAATACAATGGAAAAAATAGCAACAGACCTTTTTGAAATTTCATCTAATACTAAAACTGCACTTCGTATTTCTGATGAAGCCAATGGTAAAGAATCCTATACAGTAACATTAATGGATCATCTTTTTAATAAAGCAGATAACATCTCTACTTTTTTAAAATCAATGAATGATATAACCTATACAACGAAAATTTTAGCGTTAAATGCTTCGATTGAAG
>PDZT01000434.1 GCA_002753105.1 Deltaproteobacteria bacterium YD0425bin50
TGACCGGATCAATAACTATATCTATTATTGTTGATCGATGTTCGGCAAGGGGAACACCCTCAAGTAAAGAGAGAGGTTGGTGTTGCCTTTCAGAACCAAAGGCATTATACTTTATTTCGCATTGGAAAATCATGGTGAGTATTTATTACCTTTTGAACTTGTTGTCCAGCTTTTTTATGGGATGAACGAACATTTACCAGCATTATTCCAACGCCTCACGCAATGTGATTTGCAAACTTTCTAGTAATTCATGTTTTGAGGATTCCTGACAATTAACTCCTGGAATTTCTTCAATCCATCCGATCCACCAACTTCCAGACTTTTTGATAACAGCGGTATAAAATTCCTTCATATTATTTTTTTGCCCTTTTCTCTTTGTGTTTTAAAAAATCTTCGAGTTCTAAACTCTAATTCTTCGAACACCATGTTATTTTTTGTAATTTTTTTTAAAAATTACATTTGCTTCTTTTATCCTAGCACAATATCTGTTTTGGCTTGTATTCTTATTTTCTCGAAAGCTGAAATCTCTTGGACTTGGAACTCTGAGGCTGCGATAACTTCTGCTTATACTGCCGCTGAAGATAACATCTGTTTAAACTGATTTGCAAGGCTAACGAGTTCTTGAGAACTGATATTCACCTGAGAACTGCTATTAGACATGTTACTTGCCGTTTGATTTACCTCAGAAATATCAGTGGAAATATCTTTAACTACAACGGATGTTTGCGCAACATTTTTGGCAATTTCTTTTGTGGTTAAAGACTGTTCTTCAACGGCTGTGGCAATTACAGAAACAATTTCACTCACACTAAAAATAACTTTACTGATTTGCTCAATGTCTTGCACTGAGGTTTCAGTACAATTCTGAATGGCCTCAATTTTTTCCCGAATTTCTTCAGTTGCAATTGCGGTTTGGCGCGCCAATTCTTTTATTTCACCCGCAACAACAGCAAATCCTTTACCTGATTCACCAGCACGCGCGGCTTCTATTGTTGCATTTAAAGCCAATAAATTTGTCTGTTCAGATATTTTGGTAATGGTTTCCGTTACCTCTCCGATTTGTTGAGCCGCTTTTCCCAGTTCATAAATTTTTTCACGAGTAGTTTGTGCCTGAGCAACTGCCTGTTCAGTTATTTTACAGGCTTTTTCAGAGTTATTTGCCACATCATTAATTGTTGCTGTCATTTCTTCGGCTGCAGTTGCGATAATACCAATATTTTCAGAAGCTTCATCCATTGCTTTATTCACTTTACCAGCTTTAAATAATGTCTGTTCTGCAGATGTTGACATGTGTTTCGCAATCTCAGAGAGTTCAGTTGAAGATTTTTCTATGCTTTCACTTCGTTGTAACATGTCTTTATATTTTTTTTCTAAATTTTGACTAACGAGATTCATTTGAGTACTTATGTCTGCAAGTTCGTCCATACCTTTGACGACAATTCTTTTTGAAAAATCACCCTTGACAATATTTCCTATAGATTGTTTGAGTTTTACTAGTGCAGTTAATACAAATTGTTTAAATATGTAATAAAAACAGGTTCCAAAAAGTATTGCAAACAGTAATGCCCATATGAATAGTTCTTTGCCCATTTGATATGCAGATTCAAATGCTTTAGTTGCAGATAACCTAATGATCAATCCACCAATAACGCGTTGTTTATTATCATGACATTGAAAACACTCATTTTGATTTAAAATCGGCTGAAGTTGAGTATAGACATTTTCATCCTGAATCGTTTCTTTAAAATAATACGGCTTCTCAGTGATCTCATTTGTATTGAAAAAAGTTTCAATAGTATCAATGAGTTGTTTATTTTTAACCCATATATGAATATTCTGTCCATTAATCACTGGATTTGTCGAAAAAGTTACGGTCTGATCATGTTTAAATATTACGGTATCAATATCCGGGTTCTGTTGACGTAACTGCTGAAACATCATTTTAAATTGTTCTGCAACATTGGTAACCATCATGTGACTTAATGTGTTTTTGATTAGTGTAGTAGCCAAATGAGATTGCTGAAACATCTGTTTATCCAGAGCAGATAGGGTATTGAAATAATATATCATAGACATTCCCATACCGGTAAGTATAATTAGCCCTAATAATAAAAAGAGCATTTTAAACACCAATGTTTTTCTAAAGAAATTCATAATTGTATGATTTCCTAAAAGTATGCATTAACTTCAGTCAAACCATTTTGGATTTAATCTTCTGATCAAATCATCCATATCAACTATTAATGTGGTTCGGTTCTCAATAATTGTTGATCCAAGAATCCCTGCTTGTTTAAAAGTGAGAGGATCAATATCAAAATTACTTTCAATGGAATCAATTGGCAATGAAGCCATTAATCCTACTTTTCTACCCGCAACAACAAAAACAAGTACAAGTAGTTCATCTTTATTTGCAATGGGTTTAACATCCGCAACATCTTCAATCGCAAATAAAGGTAAGCTTTTGCCTCTATACTTGATGACACGTCTTCCACCAACATATTCAATTTCATTTTTCAGAATTTGTTCAATTCGTTCCACATGGTGTAAAAAAACACCAAAATGTTCATCTTCTGAATTATTAAAAACCAATATTGATTTTAAGTTGTTTTCACTAATCCGTTGTTTTTCAATGACTTCTATAGCTTTTGAAATGCCTTCTACAGATGTTAATTTTGCCATTTGGGCTAAACCCGCAATATCAAGAATAAGCGCAACTTTTCCATCTCCCATGATGGTTGTACCCGCATATCCCTTACAGTTTTTTAAATGTCTGCCTAAAGGTTTTACAACGATTTCTTCTGAATCGTGGAGTTTATCGACAATCAAACCATATTTTAATGACCCTGTAGATACTACGACCACATTGATAATACTGCCCGCATGAAATCGTCTATCCGAACGTTTTTTAGATTGAGTGTCTGAATCATCATCATTTTTTTGGGGTATTATTTCTAACTCAGGGCCATCTTCTGCTTCATTATATACAACTTCTATTTTTCGAGACCTGCGATCTGCTATAGAAGTTCGTCTCTCCTTTTTGTATGTTCGATCATTAGGATCGCAATAAGTCCGTTCAAGTCCAATTAAATCTGCTAACATAATAATGGGTAATAGATTGCCTCTTAATCTCACTACATCCGCATTTCCAACTTTTTCAATCCGATCTTTTACCTGATCTGCCGGAATACCGATAAGTTCTTCTAAATTAACTTGTGGGATTGCAAAACGTTCTCCTGCCGTAGAGATGATTTGACTCGTAATAATTGCCAACGTTAGTGGCAATTTAATCCATATTTTTGTTCCTTTACCCAGAGTGGATTGGACATCGATAACCCCACCCAGTTTATCTAAATTGGTTTTGACTACATCCATGCCAACGCCCCTGCCAGAAATATCCGTTAATGCTTTGGCAGTAGAAAACCCGGGAAGAAAAATCAGATTTACTTTTTCTTTTTCAGACATCAGTTTTGCATTTTTTTCGGTTATTAACCCTTTTTGCAATGCGGACCG
>PDZT01000072.1 GCA_002753105.1 Deltaproteobacteria bacterium YD0425bin50
TCATCTGCCATTTTGGAAAAAACCAATTGGAAAATTAATGCTGGGCAGCATGGCCGGAAAATATGGCTTTAAGGAAGCATATAATATTCAAGCTGCAAAGATGATTAAACCTGTTCTTGGTAATATTCATTTATTCGTTGTTGGGGGTTTTAGAAAGGTTGATGAAATGACAAAGGCCTTAGATGAAAAATATGCTGATTGTATATCCATGAGCCGTCCTTTTATCAGAGAGCCTTTTATAGTCAAAAAAATAAAAGAGAAAAAAAGTAAGGTTGTTGCATGTACGTCTTGTAATAGGTGTTTATCCGCCACAGTATATAATCTTCCCGTTCAATGCTATTACAAAGGGTTGCCAAAATAAAAAAGTATTCGATAGTGGCTATCCTCTATAGTTTTTCAGAAAAGAATTTTGGCAAGGCAGCAGGGAGGAAGGCGTATACCTAATACGTCGACGACCGATAACGCAGCCAAAAACTTTTCTGGAAAGCTATAGTTTGAGTTTACGTTTTTAAAGGAACATTTCCATGAAATTGTTGGCAACTCGTAAAATGGTATTATGGGCGGTTCTGATAATTGCCGTTGGGTTGGTCATTTATCGAATCAGGTTTATGCCTCTATCGGTTTCTGTTCACCGGGTCTCAAAAGGACAGGTCATCGTAGAAGTTATGGGAACCGGAACATTAGAGGCGCGTACCCGGAGTACGGTAAGTTCAAAAATTCAGGGGCGTCTGACACAAATTTTGGCAGACCAGAATATGTCTGTCAAAAAAGGACAAATTTTGGCTCGCACGGACGACGGAGAATTGATTGAACAGGTTAATATTGCTGAAGCATCACTTAATTCAGCAAGAGCAACAGCAGAGCGTGTCAAAACAGATGAGGTAAGAGCGAAAGTTTTTCTTTCACAGGCAAAACGAGATTATCAACGGTATATAAAGCTATCTGAATCAAAGACAGTCTCCGAATCTGATTTGGAGAAAAACCGTGAAAAGCTTTTGATTGCAGAGGCCGATATATCAAAAGCTTCAGCAACAATTACAGAAGCAATGCTGCAGATCGTAACTGCTGAAAAAAATCTTCTTTATCATCGATTAAGACTTGAAAATACACAAATATTGAGTCCGTTTGACGGATGCGTTGTTCGTCGTAACATGGAAGCAGGAGATATTGTCGTTCCCGGGGCATCTGTTTTTGAATTGATTTCAACGGATGAAATGTGGATATCAGCATGGGTGGATGAGTCTGCTATGTCTGGTTTAGCAGCAGACCAGTCTGCCAGAATCGTATTTCGTTCAGAACCCTCCAAATCCTATTTGGGAAAAGTGGTTCGACTCGGACGGGAAGTGGATCGTGAAACTCGTGAATTTATAGTTGATGTTCGCATAGAGCATCTACCTGAGAACTGGGCTGTTGGACAGCGAGCCGAAGTGTATATCGAAATTAACAGAAAATCAGATGTTCTGTTAATTCCTTCCCGGATGATTGTATGGTGTGATGGTAAATCGGGTGTTTATGTTGTAATCAACAAAAAAGCCGTATGGAAAGAAGTCAAATTCGGGTTGAAGGGTTTTGATGTCAGCGAAATTACAGAAGGATTGTCTCTGAATGATATTGTTATTGCAAGTTTTTATGAAAAATTAAGAGATGGGAAAAGGGTGGTTATCAAATGAATCTTGCCATTCGGGATATTCGACACAGTCTCCCCCGTTTCCTTTTGACAGCAATCGGAATCGGAATGTTACTGATGATTGTGATGGGAATGAGCGGAATATATCGCGGATTGATCGAGGATGCGCTCTTGCTTGTTGACAAAATCGGTGCAGACCTTTGGATTGTTCAGCACAATACTCGCGGACCTTTTGCGGAAATTTCAAGGATTCCACTGAAAACAGAAGATCGTCTTTGTGCTGTTCCCGGAGTTAAAAGCGCTCGTGCGTTTGTTTCGCATACCATACAGCGGGAACGTAATGGCAAGCCTTTGCGTATCGTTGTGCAGGGACTGTCATGGCCTGAAGATAAAGGGGAATGGATTCCCATTACAAACGGGCGTTGTCTAAGCGCAGGGCATTTTGAAATGATTGCAGATCAATCACTTGGATTCAACTTAGGTGACCAACTTCCTCTTGGAAAAAATATTTATACTATTGTGGGTCTGACAAGGGGCATGGTCGGACAGGGTGGCGATGGTCTTGCGTTTTTCAGTTTAAGAGATGCTATTGCAATTCAGTTCGACACCTCCGGAGAGGCTATCCGATTAGAGAGGGATGCAAGACGTTCCAGAGCAATTCAGCAGGATATTGGAAATACTCAGCCTGAACTTTTAAACAGAGCTGCATCGCAAAATATTCCTGCTTTGGCAGGTCCGATGGTAAGCGCAGTCATTATTCGGACTGAACAAGGAGCAGATATTGACAAAGTAGCTGAAACGATTTCCGGGTGGAAAGATGTATCTGTCCACACTGCCGATAATCAAAAAAGCCTTTTATTAAAGGGGAGTGTGGATAAGGCGCGCAGGCAGATCGGCCTGTTCAGGGCACTGCTGGTTATTATCTCAGCAATTATTATGTCGCTCATTCTTTATACACTGACACTTGATAAAATTCACGATATTGCTATGCTCAAACTGATCGGCGCTAGAAATTCTCTCATTTTAGGTCTCATCCTTCAGCAGGCAATTATTCTTGGAGGATTAGGATATATCCTTGCATTTTATTTAGGAAAATGGATATTTCCACTTTTTCCCCGCCGTGTTATCGTAACAGGCAATGATTTGGTCTGGCTTGCTGTGATTGTTTTGGCAATTTCAGTGCTGTCGAGTTTATTGGGAATCTGGAAAGCCATGAGCGTTCAGCCAAATGAGGTGTTGTAATGATCGAAAATATTCACGAATGCGCTATTGAAGCTTCAAATATCAGTAAGATATATGGTAGCGGTAATACTGAAGTCAAAGCCATGCTGAATGTTTCATTCACGATTGCCAAAGGAGAAGTGGTGGGACTGCTGGGGCCGAGTGGTGCTGGAAAATCGACTTTGCTGACCGCAATCGGTCTCATTAATCCGCCGACATCAGGACAGATCAGAATCGGGAAAGATTTGGTGATGGATGGTCCCTTAGCGATGGTGGATGTTCGAAAATTTCGGCGAAAACATATCGGCTATGTATTTCAAAAGGCAAATCTTATTCCGTTTCTGACCGCGCTTGAAAACGTTCAGATTGCCTTGGAAATCAATGATGTTCATCACAAAGATGCTCGAATCAGAGCCATGGAATTGCTAAAATATTTAGGGGTTGGAGACCGAAAGGATAATTTGCCGCACATGCTTTCTGGCGGACAGCAGCAAAGAGTTGCGGTAGCACGCGCCCTTGCCAACAAGCCCAGTCTCATACTTGCGGATGAACCTACGGCAGCTTTAGACAGTTTCAGAGGGCGGCAGGTCATGGAGCTTTTTCAAAAAGTGGCGCATGAACAGGGAGCAGGCGTTTTGGTGGTTACTCATGATCATCGTTCATTGGATGTGTTTGATCGTACCTTTGAAATGGAAGATGGAACTCTGATGTTGAAGAGTTAACGACAGTAGCTTGTAAGCCTTAATAAACAAATCACAAGAAAGGAAGCAAAACCATGATTAAGCGTATTGAAGTATTTAAAGAAAACAGTTTCAGTGATAAGAGTTTTAAGAAATTAATAGTGCATGACTCATCAGATTTCAAAATTCTGAATTTCAATTTCAGCGCGGGTCAGGAATTACCGATTCACTCTCATGATATTGACGGGCAATTGTCTATCGTTGTTCTGGAAGGCAGCGGAGAATTTTTGGGCAAAGATAACTCAGTGTTTCCGGCAAATCCGGGCGATGTTCTGATTTCCGATATTCGTGAGCCGCATGGCATCAAAGCAAAAACAAACATGCGAGTTTTGGTTACAATTGCTCCGCCCATATGATTTTCAGATTAAATAAAAGATGGATATTAAAACTGTCAATACGATATTGTATTGTAAAAAATGGGATGAAACGGCTGCCTTTTATAAAACGAAACTGAAACTGAAGGTATGTTTTTCTTCCGAATGGTTTATTGAGTTCAAAATTAATGAAGGTTCCTGTCTGAGTATCGCAGATGAAGAACGGGCATCCATTGGTAGTTCCGAAGGTAAGGGGATTACGATAACAATGAGAGTCAATGACATCAATGCGGCGTATTTGGAATTAACCGAAGCAGGTCTTAATCCAACAAATATAAAAGATCATCCATGGGGAGCAAAAGTTATATACCTTTATGATCCTGAAGGTCATAGACTTGAGTTCTGGTCTTAGAATAAAAGCGTAACTCCATAGGTACACTTCATGCGATTTCGATTCCTCGGTTTAATTATTTTGTTGTTGTTGGCAGGCTGTACTCAATTTTTGCCAAACCATAGCTCACCACAAGTAAAACAAGATAGTTTTCAACTTTCAAAGCGATCTGTTTTTACCCGTATAATTGTTGAAAATTTTATTTTAAAAAGTTCTCATAGTGGACGGCTGCCTCCTAATATTGCAAAAGTAGATGGGCTTGAACCATTGATTTTATACCGCAGCGGTTTAGTTAAAGCAGAATTTATACCTTCATTGGTTCAAATGGGTATCAGAAGTATTGTCACGTTAAATCGAGTTTCACCGGAAACACGCAAGGCTATTCAGTATGCTAGAATTCACCATCGTGAATTTGGTTTTTTTTCAACCCAAATGACTCTTGAAGGAATTAAACAAGCTATTCAAGCGATTTATGATACGCCAAAGCCAGTGCTTGTGCATTGTCATGCAGGTGCTGACCGTACTGGTATTGTGATCGCGTGCTTGAGAATTCTAAATGGCGAGCGTGACCGGGAAAAATTATTCGCAGAAATGGGGAATTATGGTCATATTACCTTTAAACGCTATGAATATTATTACAAACTTATGTCTGACTATATTACTTATGCTGAGCAGTTTACATTGAATTCAGAAATTTTGAAGAAAAAATAGCAGGATAATTCGTCTGATGATCTGATCTGAAATTCGCCGCACAGAGAAAGATAATCAGTTGTGATTTAGGATGAAATAAATAATTAATAATGATGTGGCGAAAGAGGAAAAATGATATGGTTAATGTAAAAAAAGTATGGTTAGTATGTAGTTTTATTGGAATAGTCTTAAGTTTAGGAGATTTTGCTTATGCGAGTTTAACGGATGGGTTAGTGGCTTATTATCCGTTTAATGGAAATGCAAATGATGAAAGTGGGAATGGGAATAACGTGGAGGTAAATGAAGCGACGTTGACATCAGATAGGTTTGGGAATCCTGACCAAGCATATGAAATCACTGAGTATCAATATCTCTCTTTACCATATCAGATAGTTAATGGTCTTTATGATTTTTCAATAACTTTTTGGATTAAACTAAACAAGCTCAATAGTAGTCTGAACAATATAATAGGTATTGCAAACGATTATGAAGATAATGAATTTAATTTTGCTTACCTGGCATCAAATGATCGTTTTTTTATGGATTGGAAAGGAAGTATCAATCATAGCTTTGGCATAAATAACTCAGTTGAAGATATGAATTGGCATTTTATTACCTTTTCAAGAAATGGGACATTTTGCACAACCAATATTGATGGGAAGCGGATAGAAGGAGATATTACAATCTCATCAGAAAATCTCATTGCGGCGGAAAAGGGATTCGTATTAGGACAAGATCAGGATAGTGTGGGAGGAGGATTTGATTCAAGTCAGAATTTGTCAGGAAAAATTGATGATATCCGAATATATAATCGCGTTCTTTCCGAATCCGAAATCCAAGAACTTTATAATATTGGAAATAATCTTCCACCAGATACTCACTGCTATACCCAAGATGATTTAGATGCAGTGAAGCAGCAATGTAAAAACGATCCTGCTTCATGCGGAATTTCTATATATAGCGGATATACACAGGCAGATATTGATTCAGCGAAACAACAAGCTATCCAGCAATGTAAAAGTGACCCCGCATCATGCGGCATTTCTGTTGGGATTGGAACAGAGGGGCCTGTAGCAACTCTATCGGAAAGTTTGTTTATTGACATTCCTCTGATAAAATACAGTACCTTACTTGCCTCATTTGATCTTTGGGCAGATTTTGAATACTACGGACTTACTCCAGATGGTTTGCATTTATGGAAGTTAACTGATTTTGGAGTAATTGGAGAATAGAATATTTATTTGCAAATTATTCGTGCTGTGACAGAATTGTAGGGGCGAACCTTGTGTTCGCCCTCCAAAAGGGCGATGACAAGCATCGCCCCTACATTGTGGCCGAAACGAAGCTCAAGGCCGTCAAAGTGATCTATGAGTAAGCATTTTGCTACCCCTGAAGCATTGCAAATGCCTGCTCAATGCGGTGGCTAATCTCTCTGATTTCATTGCCATGAGGCTGACAAATTTCTTGAATCAGTACAAGCAATCGATTGTCAATTTGTGGAAACAACCGCACGATGGATATGAATTGATCATTTTGTGTTTTGCTTAAAAACAGATGAAATGGAATTTGTTTTTGAATGAGCCATCCCAACACAAGCAGCCATGGTTCGGGTCTTGGACAATTCAGAGATGGAAAAATCAGCCGTGAAGGCTCGGTCTGTTCCTGATCCATAGTGAAAATAAGGGGCTGCACTGCGTTGGGAGATATACCCGCTTTATAGCTCAACTCCTTTAAATAAATCAACGGAGCTTCAATGATCCACTGAAAAAAAATAGGGTTTTCGTTCATGTCCTGATGACTTAAATTAAGATATTGACAATAATTATTTATTTGGTATCTTGCAATCCATTTTTTAATGCTTACTATAGAACTATTATGGACTTTTCGATGATAACACAAGAGATTAATACAAAAATCAACTCAGTGATCTATTTATGAAAGTTTTTATAACTAAGTGGAAATATTATTTTATTTTCGCAGGTATTTTTAGTGCGTTTATTAATATATTACTATTAGCTACGCCAATTCATATGCTTCAAATATATGATCGGGTCTTGGCGAGCGGAAGTATTCCAACATTGGTATTTATTACTGCTATTGCTCTTGGTGCGCTTGTGATCATGAGTATTTTAGAAGAACTGCGGTCTATGCTTTTGGTTCTAGCTGGTGTGGATATTGACAGGACTTTAGGCGATAAAGTGTTATCTGGAATGATTAATGATGCGTCAGAATTTCAAGGTATTGGTTATGCACAAGGCCTTCAGGATGTTCGGATATTAAGAAATTTTTTGGGTGGAAATTCAATTTTTTGTATTTTTGATGCGCCGTGGACCCCTTTTTATTTAGCGATTGTTTTTTTAATTCACGTTAAATTAGGGATATTAGCAACGGTTGGGGCAATTCTTATCTTTATAGTGGGTTTTTTGAATGAAAAAATAACCCATAAACCTTTGCAAAAATCGACTGATAGTACCACTGTATCGAATCGTGAAGTGGGTATTTATTTACGGAATGCATACACAATTCGTGCAATGGGCATGCTTCAAGGTATAACTAAACGATGGGAATTGATTAATAATCAGATTATGAGCTATCAGACCGTAGCAAGTAATCGAGGCGGGCTGCTTCGGGCATTTACAAAACCATTACGCATGGGATTACAGGTTACGTTATTGGCAACAGGCGCTTATTGTGTCATTAAGCATGATGTTACAGCAGGCGCTATGATTGCGGGTTCGATTATGATGGGACGTGCATTGGCACCTGTAGAAATGGCAATAGGAACATGGAAACAGATGATAGAAGCCAAGCTGGCTTATAATCGCTTAAAAGAATTGATTGCCAAAGAAATTTTACCAGAGGTCACTACGGAATTTGTTGAACCTCAAGGCCGGTTGACTGTTGAATCTGTTGTGTTTGGTAATGAGGAAAGACCTATATTAAAAGGAGTGTCGTTAGATTTGCTTCCGGGTGAATTTTTATGTCTCATGGGACCCAATGCGGCTGGAAAATCAACGTTAGGTCGTTTGATTTTACGAATTTGGAAACCATCATCAGGGCTTATTTCAATGGATGGTACGGATATTTCTAAATGGGATCAGGATCGATTCGGAAAATATATTGGGTATGTGCCTCAAGATGTTGAACTTTTTTCAGGTACGATTAGTGATAATATTGCTCGTATGGGTGAGGTGAATCCTGAAAAAGTCATCGCAGCAGCCAAGCTTGCTCAAGTTCATGAAATGATTCTACGGCTTCCCAAAGGATATGATACTCAGGTAGGGGATCGGGGTGTTGTTCTTTCTGGTGGTCAGCGCCAGCGCGTTATTTTAGCAAGAGCCATTTACGATACTCCTCGACTTCTTGTATTTGACGAACCCAATTCAAATTTGGATGACGAGGGTGAAAAAGCGTTCTTACAGATGCTTCAAATTTTGAAAACCCAAAAAGTAACCACGGTCATTATCTCGCATAAATTAAATCTTCTGACGTTTGTAGATAAAATTCTTATATTAAAGGATGGTCAACCATTGATGTTTGGCCCAAGAAATGAAGTTTTACAAAAACTAATCCCACCTCCTCAACCCGTTATTCAATCACCGCCAAATCCAGTTATGAACAAGACAGTACAATGAGATTTTACTTATGAAAACATTTATAACCAAGTGGAAATATTATTTTATTTTTACAGGTATTTTTAGCCTTTTTATTAATATTTTAACCTTAACTGCACCGATTCACATGCTTGAAATGTATGACCGGGTCTTATCTAGCGCCAGTGTACCAACACTTGTTTTAATTACTGGTGTTGCTTTAGGGGCACTGATTATTTTAGGTATTTTAGAAGAAATTCGGTCTATGCTTTTAATTTTGGCTGGTGTGGATATTGATAAGAGTTTAAGTAATAAAGTGTTGGCTGGGATGATTAAAGATGCAGCGCAACTGGAGAATAGTGGCTATTCTCAAGGTCTTCAAGATGTGCGTGTGTTGAGAAATTTTTTGGGTGGTCATGCGATTAATTGCTTATTTGACGCTCCATGGACACCATTTTATTTACTCGTTGTGTTTTTATTTCATTTTAAACTTGGATTGATCGGAACAATCGGTGGAATTCTTATTTTTATACTGGGTTATATTAACGAAAAAGTAACCCGAAAACCCTTGCAGAATGCAAATGTAATAGCGAATGTATCCAATCGTGAGGTCAATTCTTTTTTACGCAACGCCAATGCCATTCGTTCAATGGGCATGCTTCAAGGTGTACGTGCCCGATGGAAAAAAGTAAATGATCTGATTATGTCTGAACAGACCTTGGCAAGTACTCGTGCCGGA
This sequence comes from Deltaproteobacteria bacterium YD0425bin50, assembly GCA_002753105.1. Classification (GTDB taxonomy): domain Bacteria; phylum Desulfobacterota; class Desulfobacteria; order Desulfobacterales; family YD0425bin50; genus YD0425bin50. The sequence continues at coordinate 9,316 of PDZT01000072.1, forward strand.
TTGCTTCAGGCATGTATCAAACCATTGAGAATCGGCTTTCAAATTTTTATGTTGGCTGCCGGAGCTTATTATGTATTATTGCACGAGGTTACTGGAGGCGGCATGATTGCTGCCACAATTATTATAGGACGTGCGCTGCAGCCTGTTGAGATTGCAATTGCTTCTTGGAAACAAATCGTTGAAGCGAAAGAATCCTATTCCAGATTAAACGCATTGATTGCCAAAGAAATGATCCAGCAGGTTAGTATGGAACTTCCTGCACCACAAGGCAGACTGACCGGTGAAGCAGTTGTATTCGGTGCTGCTGGAAAACCTATTCTCAAAGGTATTTTTTTTGACGTGCTTCCGGGTGAATTTTTAGGGCTTATTGGACCCAGTGCTGCTGGCAAATCAACATTAGGCAGGTTGATGGTAGGAATTTGGAAGCCGTATTCAGGTATTATTCGTTTAGATGGGGCAGATATTTTTCAATGGGATCAGGATCGTTTGGGCAAATATATTGGATATATGCCGCAAGATGTTGAATTATTTACTGGAACAGTGAGTGAAAATATTGCTCGAATGGGAGAAGTGGATATGGAAAAAGTCGTTGCAGCAGCTCAACTGACTCAAGTCCATGAAATGATTTTACGACTTCCGAATGCCTATGATACCCAACTCGGAGGTGATCGCGGTGTTGTACTTTCCGGAGGGCAACGTCAGCGAATTGCTTTAGCAAGAGCAGTCTATGATGACACCCGTCTTGTTGTGTTTGACGAGCCCAATTCTAACTTAGATGAAGACGGTGAAAAAGCTTTACTCCAGATGCTCCAAATATTAAAAATGAAAAAAATAACCACTGTAATTATTTCGCATAAATTAAATATCTTAGCGTATGTGGATAAAATTCTTGTATTAAAAGATGGTCAAACGCTTATGTTTGGTCCAAGAAATGAAGTATTACAAAAATTAATTCCGCCAAACCCACAACAAAAAATGATACAACCACCACCAAATGCGGTGATAACCAAAACAGCATAATACATACCCTAACAGGATGAGTGCTATATGTATAAATTTTTAAAAGAAACATCAGATATTGGTAAGGATTTGCATACCCCAAGTCCGGGAAAAGTTATTTTTGCAGGAGTCTTCACGATTATTCTTGCTTTTGGAGGACTGGGAGGCTGGGCAGCGATCGCTAAAATCAGCGGAGCGATTATTGCTCCGGGTGAAGTGATTGTGGATACCAACCGTAAAACAGTTCAGCACTTAGAAGGCGGCATTGTAAAAGAAATTTTGGTTCGTGAAGGATCAAAAATCAACAAAGGAGATGTCCTTATTCGTTTAGAGGCTGAACAGGTTCGGGCAGGTCTTGATATGTATCAAGGTCAATTAGACGCCTTAACAGTTCAACACGCACGGTTAGCGGCTGAAAAAGACAACAAAAATAAAATTAGTTGGCCTGATTTATTGAAAGACCGTAAGCATATACCTAAACTGGCTGAGTTAATGGAAAATGAAGAAAAAATATTTCAAACTCGTAGAATGGCTAAAGATGGTCAGATTGATCTGATTCAAACTCAAATTGGTCAATTGCGTCTTCAAATAGACAGTCTGAAGCAACAGACCGTTTCAGTAAAAAACATCATGTCATCCCTAGAAGAAGAAATTAAATCAAAGAATGTGCTTTTGCAGGGACGGTATATTGAAAAATCGCAGATTATGGAACTTCAACGCAATTTATCCTCGTATCAGCTTCGAGATGGCCAGATTCAAGGCGATATCTTATTAACCATGCAAAAAATTTCTGAACTGGAATTGCGGATCAAAGACCTCGAAAACAAATACCGTGAGGAATCTGCAACGGATCTAGGTAAAGTTCAAAATGCAATTTTTGATACCCAAGAAAAATTAAGACCTCTTGAAGATGCAGCGAATCGTTTGGATATTACAGCGCCGGTTTCTGGAGTGGTGGTTGATTTAAGGGTTCATTCTGCGGGAGGTGTTGTCAGCCCGCGTGAGCCGTTAATGGACATTGTACCTTTGGACAACCGATTGATTATTTCAGCAAAAGTGGATGTTCATAAAATTACAGAAGTATGGTTAGGTCAAGAAGCCAACATTGTTCTTTCAGCATTTAAACAGCGTGTTACACCTCGAGTCAAGGGAAAAGTCATTTATATTTCTGCTGACCGTTTGACAATTCAAAGCATGCAAGGCCAAATGCCTTATTATCTTGTACATATTGATCTGGATAAAGATTCATTACGTGATGCAATTGAAAACGAATCATTGCTCACCCCCGGAATGCCGGCAGAAGTTTATATTACAACCAAAGAACGAACTGTACTTCGATATATTATGGAACCCCTTGTACTGAGTATTAACCGGGCATTCAGGGAATATTAAGTCAATTGATTATTTTCGATTTTCGATTATGAATTCCGTGGTTTTCGTAGTTTTCGTGGTTTAAAAAATAAGGAGGTAACAACTTGCGTAAGTGGATTATTTTTTTGCTTATTCTATGTTCATTAAGCATGTCATATAGTGGTTTATGTGAAGATCAATCTCAAGGGCAATCGTATCGTTTTGATTTAGAAACGGCTGTGCAGTATGGACTTGCCAACAATAAAGGTATTCACGCTGCACAAAGTGCTTTACGTGGTGCAGAAACAAACGTAAAATCTGCATGTGGTGTTTTTTTACCACAAGTCATCACCCAAGCATCATACCGTAAATTAGAAAATCAATCAGCAAAAGAATTCAATCAGGACTATCTTGATCAAAATGGTTATACAACGAGTGTTCGTTTATCTCAGCCTTTATTTACGGGTTTTTATGGGATAAATTTTTTTCAAAGGTCTCGTATTGAGCGAGAAATATCTGAAAACCGTTTAAATATGGCCAAACTTGATCTGATTTATGAAATTCAACAATACTTTCTGGCATTACTGAAGGCCAGAGAAGATTACCGCTCTGCTGAAACTGCAATTCAACGATTTCAACTGCATTTAAAATCTGCAGAATCATATGTTCAAGAAGGAATGAAACCGTATTTGTGGGTTTTACAAGTTCGTTCGGAATTAGCGAATACTGAAGAAGCGGCTATTAAGGCGAAAAACGCTGAAAAAACAATAAGTATTTACTTAAATTCCTTGCTAAACATTCCTATGGATGCACATGCAACGTATGAAGGGCAACAGAATGACGAGATCAATCATCTGTCATTTACAATGGAAGAATGCAAGTCTAAAGCTTTAGAAAATAGGCCTGACATTGATGTCGCACGGAAGAATATTGATGTAACTGAAAAAAATGTATCTATTATTCAAAGTCGTTTTTACCCGAAGTTATCGTTAGATATGGATTACTATAATCAAGATACCAACTATAATACTCAGCGTTATATTGACATGAAACGTGATTATTGGAGTGTTGGGCTAAATATGCAGTGGGTTCTTTTTTCAGGTGGCCAAGATTATTTTGCAAAACAGACTGCTTATCATGAGGTAAACCGCTATCAGGAATTATTACAGGAATTAAAAAACAAATCTGCTGTAGATGTGTCTCAAGCCTATTTTTTGTTTGAGGATGCCAAAGAGCGAATTGGTTCAGCTAAAAAAGCGCTTGAAGCCGCTCAAGAATCTTATAATTTAGCAACAACCCGTTTTGAAACTAATATTGGAACAAGTACTGAAATTCTTGATGCTCAAACGCTAATTATTAAAAATGAAGCTGGGCTAAATCAGGCATTAACTGATCATCGATTAGCTATCGCCCGTTTGTACCATGCAATGGGAATAATCAATTATAACCTGAAATAACACATCAGTTTAAGGAATGACAGGTGATCGATATTGATGAAACCATGTGCAGAATTCGAAAAGAAGCATCTGAAAAAAAAATTCACTTAGACTTAACACCTCTCAAACCCCAAAAGCCTGCAGATCGTAAACAAATGACACAATCCCCTTTTAACCATGAAAATAAACAAGCATATCATATAACTGATTTTTTACATTTACATGATCGTGATTTTGTAACCAATGCCTATCAACTTATCCTTAGTCGTCCACCTGATAAAGCAGGTATGGAACATTATATCGGTCGGTTGCGTTCAGGTTATTTTACGAAAATCGATATTATAGGAAGGCTACGATATTCCAAAGAAGGCCGTTCAAAGGGAGTTAAAATTTCAGGGCTGTTATTTAACTTCATTATTCAAACCCTGTATAAAGTTCCCTATATTGGATTTATCTTTCGGATTATTGTTGCAATATGCATGTTTCCATCAATTATTCGAACAATTCAGTCATTAGATGCAGGAATACATGTAATGTCTGATTCATTTGCTGATCAACTACATAAGCAATCTCAGATTTTTTCTCAATTACTTAATCAAAAAGTTGATCGGTCAGAACTGGCCGCGGTTTCTCAAGCTAAAGTCGATCGATCAGAACTGGCCGCGGTTTCTCAAGCTAAAGTTGATCGGTCGGAACTGGCCGCGGTTTCTCAAGCTAAAGTCGATCGGTCCGAACTGGCCGCGGTTTCTCAAGCTAAAGTCGATCGGTCTGAACTGACTGCGGTTTCTCAAGCTAAAGTCGATCGGTCGGAACTGGCTGCGGTTTCTCAAGCTAAAGTCGATCGGTCGGAACTGGCTGCGGTTTCTCAAGCTAAAGTCGATCGGTCCGAATTTTCAGATGTCGTTTCTCGCATTTCTCGCAAAGCAGATATCACTCAATTAGATGATCTTAAGGTTTTAAAAGCTGATCGATCTGAACTCTTCGCATATTCTGAAAAAAAAGCGGATTTAAGTCTGTTGGAACAAAAAGCAGATTGTTCATCAGTTTTGGAACATAAAAACAGGATTGATGATATTCTTAGACAGATAGTTGAACAACGTCGAAATCTTATAGATCAGGAACGCAGATTATCAATTCTTTTAGAAGAAACCCGTAAACGTTTTCCTGCTCCATTAGATACAGATCAAGTACAAATCATGATCCAGGAAGATGAACGTCTCTTAGATCAGTATTATGTTTCTTTTGAAGATTCTTTTCGAGGTTCCCGGCAAGAAATTAAACGAAGACAAACGATTTATTTATCTGATATTGACCATTTAAAAATAAAAACATCTCAATTTCCAATTCTCGACATAGGCTGCGGACGGGGTGAATGGTTAGAACTTCTTAAAGAAAACGGATATTCAGCGATAGGAATCGACATAAACCGTCGTATGGTTCAGGAATGTTGTGATCTTGGCTTAACCGTAGAAGAAGCTGATGCTATTTCATATTTACAATGTCAGCAGAACGGCTCTTTTTCTGTAGTGACTGGATTCCATATTGTAGAGCATCTTCCTCTAAAACAACTTATTCGACTTTTAGATGAATGTTTACGGGTTCTTTGTACCGGTGGAATGGTTATTTTTGAAACGCCGAATCCAGAAAATCTTTTGGTTGGCGCTTATTATTTTTACATGGATTTAACCCATAAAAATCCAATTACTCCAGATTCATTCAAATTTTTAATTGAACATAGAGGATTTGTTCAGATACAAATTAAACGTCATAATAAATATTCCTGCCTTTTTCATCTACCAGAAGCAGATGCGTTTACAAACAAATGGTTTTATTCAGAAATGGACTATGCGGCTATTGGAACTAAAGCATGAGAATCGCAATTACCACAGTCCAAGTTCCTTTTGTATCAGGTGGCGCTGAATATCATGCGAATGGCTTGTTACAAGCCTGTAAAGATCGAGGGCATGATGCTGAAATTGTGACTACGCCATTCCGTTTTGATCCTGCCCAAGAAGTGTTTCGATCCATCAATTTCTGGGAAACAGTCAATTTTCAGGTTGTTAACTATTATTATAATCCAGATATTGTTATGTGCCTAAAATTCCCCACATATTACCTCAAACACTACCATAAAGTGGTCTGGCTACTCCATCAACACCGTGATGTTTATGATCTTTGGGATGTTAGAAAAAAAATGGGTTGTATTTTGTCAAAAGAAGATGACACATTAAAATCAACAATTGCAGAAAAAGACAAGTATTATCTTGAAAATTGCCATGCATTATTTACGAATTCTGTAAATGTTTCCAATCGACTTAAACTGTTTAGCGGCTTATCTGGAACTGCATTATATCACCCACCGCCATTGGCAAATGAAATCTACTCAGCAGAAACATCTCAACCGTTTATTTTCGCGCCGGGTCGTTTAGAGCCATTTAAACGTATTGATCTGCTAATTGATGCAATGCGTCTTGTAGGCTCAAATGTTAAGGCAGTAATCGTTGGAGATGGTTCAATGGACTGGAATTTACAGGATTATGTGGTGTGTTCAGGTTTACAAGACCGGGTACAGTTTTTAGGATGGGTATCCAAAAAAAGATTGATTGATTTGTATGCAAATTGTATGTGCGTTTTTTTTGGGCCCTATGATGAAGATTATGGATATATAACATTAGAAGCCATGCTTGCGTCAAAACCAGTGATTACCTGCACTGATTCTGGAGGCCCATTAGAGTTTGTAATCCATGAAGAAACAGGGTATGTGGTTGAACCTTGTCCAGAAGCCGTAGCAGATGCTATTGAAAAATTATGTATCAATCCTGAAATGGCTCAGAAAATGGGAAAAGCAGGTTATGATCATTATCAGGGATTAGACCTTTCATGGCAACATGTACTAGATTGTTTATTGTGTTGATTATTTTCGATTTTCGATTTTCGATTCATGATGCATAAGTGAAAAAAAAATGAGTTACCATATTGGCATATGCCATCAGCATGTACGCGCTGGAGATGCTATAGGTCATGATATCTATGGGATATATGACTTGTTATCCTCAATGGGGTTTATGGTTTCAATTGTCGGAGATTATTTTGACGATATTACACTAAAAAATAAACGTGTTGCAGAGGATATTGCAAAAGTCAACGCATCACAATTTCATCTTTTAATTTATCATCACAGCACGTATTGGGAAGGCGGAGAGCAATTCCTTCATCGATTTCATGGGCCAATTCTGTTTCGCTATCACAATGTAACACCCCATTTATTTTTTCAACCCTATTCTCAGCTTTATACAGATATATGCTATAAAGGACGAGAACAAACCCAGAGGTTTATTCATTCTTTTCCCCATGCATTTTGGACAGCAGATTCAGCGCATAATCAATCTGAACTCATTGAAATAGAACCTTTTGGGAGAAAAAGATTTTTTCAATCC
>PDZT01000435.1 GCA_002753105.1 Deltaproteobacteria bacterium YD0425bin50
CAACGGCAAAGAGAGTTGAAGTGGATGCTTTTATCAAAAAGTTAACAGCGATATTTGATTTTTTTCCTGAGAATCGAGGGAAAAAGTTAGTTCCCATTTTTTCATGTTTATATATACCGGATGAGATGGTAAGGTATTTAACTGAGCATCAGATATATGCGATGGGAATGAAAGATGATCTGATGCAGTTGCTGAATGCTGAAGCTATTCAAAAGAAGGAAGAAAGAAATGGGGACAGGCAGATAATGTCTGAACCTTGATTCGCATGATTAAATGATTGGCATGATTTTTTTTGTAACAAAGACCGCACTTTGGGTGACAGGGGTGCGGTTTTTTTTATTTACAATGAGTGTGCGGTTGATATATATTTGGAGCATAGTTTGTCAGAGAATAACGCAATTAAGAAATGAGGAAGAGAGAAAATGGGGACAGGCAGATAAGAGGAATTGGGGACAGGCAGATAATGCATAACACATTTGTCTCTTGACTGGGTGCGCGGGTTGGTTATATCTATGTGATATGAATAATCTTTTAAGGAAGAGTTGAATTGATATGCCAACGATAAGTATGTTTTATGGGATTTTGGTATCAATCTATGTATTAGATACCAAGAAACATCATTTACCACATATTCATGTTCGTTATAACGAATTTAATGCGGTAATTGCTATTCCAAATGGAGAATTGTTAGAAGGCAATCTGCCAAAAAGACAGATGAAACTTGTTCAAGCATGGATTGAATTGCACGATGACGAGCTTATGGCTGATTGGTTTCTTGCATCTACTGGTCAGACACCTTTTAAAATTGACCCATTACGTTAGTAAGTCAGGAGGAGGATCATGCGTCCAGATGTTATAAAAGTTAAGCCATTAACTGGAGATTACAAGTTAGATATAGTTTTTGCAAACGGCGAACGCAGGTTATTTGATATGCGACCATATTTGGTTTATCCTGCTTTTGCACCGTTAATTGAAGATAATTTGTTTGCTAAAGCACATATTTTTAATGGCACAGTTACATGGAATGATGAAATTGATATTTCGCCTGATACGCTTTATTATTGACGGGGGACTAAGAAGGTAATGGAGGTAATGGGGACAGGCAAATAATGTATTTGATGAATTAGAAATAGAGAATACGCATGAGAATATTTCTTCATGTAGGCTGCGGCCCGAAACGTAAAGATCGGACAACCTCTGGATTCAACACCTCAGACTGGAAGGAACTGCGTCTTGATATTGATGAACAAGTTCAGCCAGATATTGTGGGGACAATTACAGATATGTCATCAGTAGTTAGCATGTCTGTAGATGCAGTTTTTTTCAGCCATAACATTGAACACCTATACCCTCATGAAGTTCCTGCAGCACTTGCTGAATTTCTCCGGGTGCTCAAACCAGAAGGTTTTGTTGTGATTACCTGCCCTGATTTGCAGTCGGTGTGTGCTTTAATTGCTGAAGACAAATTGACGGAACCAGCTTATACATCACCTGCCGGCCCAATTGCACCATTGGATATTCTGTACGGTCATCGGCCTTCCTTGGCAAAAGGCAATTTGTTCATGGCACACCGATGCGGATTTACCCAAAAAGTGCTGACAGGGACATTGCAGGCTGCCGGGTTTGCAATGGTGGCAAGTAAACGACGGGGGCATTCGTTTTATGACCTTTACGCTTTGGCAACCAAAGCTCAGCAGACTGAAACGGAGTTACGGGCATTGGCGGGGCTGCATTTTCCGGTGGGTTAAGATGAAATTATATAGTAGATAGGAATTATTAGGAACAGATCAACAATAAAGGAATCGTAAAATGAACACAAGAGAACTCAAGCAGATGTTAATCAGCCGAATCAAAAAGGGGCTGCTGTACATGGCTATAGCAATGATGATACTGATTGCACTTGGTGATTGGAAACTAAGTATAGCAACTGAACGAAAAGAGGGTAAAAGTGATACAAGCGTCAGCGTTTTTACAGGTAATGCTGTTGCTTATGATGCTTCTATTGGCAATGTGACGTTTTTATTTACTCAAGGAAATTATACTTACAGCATATTCGGCTTTGGTTCAGGAGATAAGTTACAAGTCGCGACAGTAAGGAATTGGGGACAGGCAAATAATGTCTGAACCTTGATTTGCATGTTTGAACCTCAGAATAACCAGATTTAAGAAGAGGGATATTGTGGACAGGTAGATAATGCATAACAAATGATTGACGCATAAGATTAGTCAATCATGGGAATATGTATTGCTTTTTTGTAATCGTTCAATTACAATCAAATCATGTATATCATTAAACGAACGCCAGAATTTGACGATTGGCTCAATAATTTACGAGATCGAACAACAAGAATACGTTTATTGCGTAGGCTTGAAAAGGCTCAACGCGGTTTGCTGGGTGATGTAAACTCTGTTGGAGATGATGTTTATGAAATGCGTGAATTTTTCGGTCCTGGCTGGCGGATGTATTATGTTCAACCTGGAGAAACGATGATAATCATGCTGTTTGGTGGAGAAAAAAGCACGCAGTCAAAAGATATTGCATCTGCGAAAAATATAGCCTTAACTATAGAGGAGTGAATTCTAATGCACAGAGTAAATATTCATGATTTACCAGAGTTTGATATGGCACAGTATCTTAAAAGTGATGCAGACATAGTGGAATATTTGAATCAAGTCATTGAAGAAGGGGACGCAGGAGAGTTAGCAGCGTCATTAGGGCATATTGCCAAGGCATACGGGATGACAGAAATAGCTAAAGCCAGTGGTATCAAGCGTGAATCTTTATATAAAGCATTGAGCCCTAATAGTTATCCTCGATTTGACACTATACAGAAAGTATGTAAAGCTCTTGGTATTAAACTGACTGCTGTTACTGCGTAACCTGCCGGGCCAATTGCGCCATTAGATATTCTGTACGGTCATCGGCCTTCCTTGGCAAAAGGCAATTTGTTTATGGCACACCGGTGCGGATTTACCCAAAAAGTGCTGTATTAGCGGAAATTGAAGGAGATAAGAGCAAACGGGAACAGACAAAAGTTCGATGGAGGTTTGACACATGGCATGATCCACAGTATCGAGAATCGCTTGAGATTCCTGCACTTTAGCGGTCAGCGAGAGGAATCTGGCTCTCGCTGCAACTACTATCGGATGCTGCTGGATATGCGGATCTGTAATTGAGCACAGCAACGGTTCAGCATCGGATGTTTTTTTCCAGCATGAGGAACGCTAATGCTTTTCCTCCGATAGCGTCCTCAGTATTGGGATGAATGCGGATAGTGTTTTCAAATACAGCTATGGCATCCTGAATCCTCGCTTCCCGGAGTAAGTGAATACCTTCATGGATATCATCAGGTGAATTCGGGATCAGTGATTCTGTTTTCATTTTTCAGAAGAACTCCTTTTGATTCTATACTTCGTTCAAATAACTCTCCACCTGACAGGTTTCAATTTCCAAAATATCAGCAATCTGCATAATATGCAGCCCCTTGCG
>PDZT01000436.1 GCA_002753105.1 Deltaproteobacteria bacterium YD0425bin50
TTCTTTCATTAACTGGGAATAATATGAAAATGCCTGCTGATTTTTGGAAAATAAAACAATCCCGCCAGTGTCATTGTCAAGACGGTTGAGCAATCCTCCTTCATGCGCATGAAAACCAGTGACTTCTGCTAATTCTGGAAAATCATAAAAGACCAGTTCGCATAAATTGTGTTGTTTACCATAACCCGTAGGAATTCCATGTGGCTTATTGACTATCATAAGCGAATGGTCATCATATACAATTGAATACTGAATGTTTCATCACCTCTCAATGGCAGGGATGTTAAGTTCTCGCAACTTATCATCTCCCCTTTCAGACTGTGTCGCAATTCGATTTATGATGCATATTTGGGTATATGTAGGGGCACGATGCGTCGTGCCCCTACTACATAGTGTATGCCCGCCCGAATAAAAATAATTGCGACACAGTCTGCTACAGCTAGCGCCTACAATTTTTATTTTAACTAACGATAAAATTATGTTCTCCCGGAACCATATCGTTGTTGGCTTCAATTAAAATACTCACATTGCGTCGTTCTTCTAATGCCAATAGATCGCTTCTTTTTTTATTTAATAGATAAGATGCGATATCTGAAGGCACTATTCCTCGTACAATAGAAATATTCTCTTTGAGTGTTTCAAGACTGAGGCTTCGTAGAAAACTCAATGATAGAGACTCAGTCGATTGAACAATTCCTTTTCCTTTGCAATAATTACACGCTACAAACGTACCATAACCAATGGCTGGCCTGAGCCTTTGGCGAGACATTTCCATTAAGCCCATTTTAGATATCTTGCTGATTTTTGTTCTTGCTTTATCGATTTTTAAATGATCTTTTAACGCAGTTTCGACCTTTAACTTGTTTTTGGTTTCTTTCATATCAATAAAATCAATAACAATAATACCACCTAAATCCCGTAATCTCAGTTGCCGTGCAATTTCTTCAGATGCTTCTAAATTGGTTTGTAATGCTGTTTGTTCAATAGATTCATGCTGTGTGGATTTACCAGAATTGACGTCAATTGCCACTAATGCCTCAGTTTGTTCAATAACAATTGAGCCTCCTGTTTTTAACTCCACGCGCCTTTCAAATATGGAGGCAATCTGTTCCTCTATACGGTATTTGGTAAAAATGGGTTTTTCGCTTTTATATTGTTTAATACTGCTTAAATGCTTAGGAGAAATAATCTTAATAAAATTACGTACTTCTTTATATAACGCAGGATTATCAATCAGTATTTCAGTAACATCATCTGTAAAATAATCCCGAATCATACGAATTGAAATATTCTGATCTTTATATAACATAGCCGGCCCCGGTTCAGTGCTCACGCGTTTAAGAATATCTTTCCAAAGACGTAACAGATACCGAAGGTCTTTTGATATCATGGCTTTTGTACAATTTTGTCCTGCAGTTCGAACGATCACACCATAATCATCAGATAACTTAAGACTCTCAATAATCTCTTTAAGGCGTTTACGTTCCTCTTCATCTTCAATTTTTCTAGATACACCATTGGTATTGCTGCCGGGCATTAGTACGACATGCCTTCCGGGAAGAGAAATGAAATTGGTAAGCATAGCGCCTTTTTTCAAGATCGGGTCTTTAATAACTTGTACAAGCATTTCCTGACCGGGCTTAATCAAATTCTGCAATGATCTATCCCCAGTATGATCATCCTGAAAATAATCGCTATGGATTTCCTGTTTTTGTAAAAAACCATGACGTTCAGCGCCATAGTCAATAAACACGGCTTGTAAGCTCGGTTCAACTCGGGTTACTATACCCTTGTAAATATTATACTGGGTAATTTCTTTGGTTTCAGTCTCCAACTGAAACATTTCGATTTTGCTGTTTTTGATTTTAACAATTCTGCACTCTTCTGGAGCGGCTGCATTGATAATTATTTTACAACTCATTCTTTGTCGCTCTTATATGTTAAGGGTTAATCACTTGATGCATGACCTTATGTTTTAAGGAAATAATATCAGATTCAAGATTCAGTACATGCATCTTTCGATGACAGTTTGGACATAGAAAGGCATTATTTTCCTTGGAGTCTTTCTTTTCAGGTAATGGCAAAATATGATGTAGTTCAAGATAAGGTACGCCCTGTTTATCTTTAAAAGGGGCTGGCTGATTACAAAGCTGACATCTCTCGTAAATAATTACAGGGATAGCTTCAACTTCATTTTCAGGAATACTAGGTTCAGGTTTTTTGATAATTTTCTCCTCAATAGGTTGTGGTGGTGGAATCACTACTGGTTCTTCATGGTTGATTTGTGCTTGTGCACGTTGTGCGGCTACTAATTTTTCAGATAACATCTCAAGTGTATCCGTTTCTGAAAAAGCGATCGATAATTCCGTTAACTGGTCTTGCAATTCTTTTTTCCGTATATTTAATTCTAATGCATCTTTGAGTCGCTTTTCCAATTCTTCGAAGGTTTCATTTTTTGAAAAATCGATTCCCAAATTTTTCAGTGTTTGCATCAGATGTTTTTTCTTTGTTTCTTTTTCTTTTTCCAATTGAATACGTTGGTTGGCTCTTTCAAGTAATTTGTTCAATGTTTCTAACGTTGCATCTAAAGGGAATTCTACATTCAGTTGGGTTAATTTTTTTTGAATTGCTTTTTTTTCTTTAAGCAACATCATCTCTTTTTCTAAAATGGCTTCAAGTGTTTCAAGAGAATCATGTTCAGAATAAGCAGCGCCTAATTCCTTCAATTTTTTATAAAGAGCTTGTTTAGCCTGATTGGCTTTACTGGCTTCTTGTTGTTGTAAAGCATGAGCTAAAAGAGTTTCAAGAGTTTCAAGTGTATCTTCTTCAGAGTAAACAACGCCGAGCTTCTTGAGCTGTTTACGTAATTCTTTTTTCTTTTTTTCATTTTCAATAGCGTCATGCAGCTTTGATTCCAAAAGCAATGCACTATCTTCTAGTGAATAGGAAACACCAAGCTTATCTAACTGGTGTCTCAATTTTTCACGAGCTTTCATCTCAGCCTCTTTAGCCAATCGATCTAGTTCTGCTTTTAACAGGGCTTCTAAAACCTCAAGCGTACTATTCTTATCAAACAACACCTTCAGTTTCCGAAGCTGTTTTTCAATAGGCCGTTTTGCTTCAAGGTATGCCAGTTCCTTGTCCAATAATGCCTTTAAGATTTCATAAGAATCGGTTTGAATATGTGCTACACCCAGTTGGGTTAGCTGCTTGATAACAGGCTTCTTACGTTTTTCTTCTATTAATGCGTTTTTCAACATTTTTTTCAAAACAGAAAATACTTCATTTTTTGAATAGGCGACATGTAATTCATCAAGCTTGGTTCGAATATCCTGCAGTGCCTGTTGCTCTTCTAAGTCTTTTCTTCTGAGCAACTCGTCTTTGTATAATTTTTTTAAAGTTAATACATCATCTTCATTAGAAAATGAGACATTTAATTTCATCAGTTTCTTTTGCCATGGCTGTTTTTTCTTCTCTCTTTTAAAGAT
>PDZT01000073.1 GCA_002753105.1 Deltaproteobacteria bacterium YD0425bin50
CATATTAAGATAAGATATAATGAAAACCATCTATAATAGCTATTCAAAATAAGTTCAATAGTTCAATTATTTTTTCAATGGACATTTCATGATCTATATTTACAGATAATGAATACACAAATTGATCTTTAATGATGTTATTTTGTTTAATTAGATCGCTTTTCTATAAAAAATATAATAAAATTAGATAGATATCAATAATTACACGACTGGTATATCGTTTGCTATACTTTATATTCAACCTACAAAAAATGTACATGATATAAAATAATACTTAAAAAAGGAGAAATCATCATGACAAGTTTTATGCACCGTTTACAGTATGTATTTAAAGCCAAACTTAACCAGTCTATTGAACGTATAGAAGACCCTGAATCCATTTCAAGTATGCTTATTCAAGACATGGAATGCGCTTTAGTAAAAACCAAATCAGATGTGGTTAATGCGATAGCTGCTGAAAAAAGAATTGAACGTGAGTTGAATCAGCATCAACTATTATGTGGTAATTATAAGAAAAAAGCTGAAGAAATGCTTCATTTAGGTAAAGAAGAACTTGCACGAAAATCATTGTTACGAAAAAATGAGCATCAACAACTTGTGGAAAAGCTTGAAATCGCATGGGAACATGCTAAAAAAAATAGCGATAACTTAAAGGAACGCTTAAAGAAAATTCAGAATCAGATGATTCAACTCAAGCATCGTCAAAAAATTATTGTTGCACGTCAGCGGGCAGTTATGGCATGTGAACAATTGAATACTACATCCATGCCACTGGAAACGCTTCCAAGCCTGATCGATCAATTTAATCGCATGGAAGATCGGGTTGAAGGAATGGAAATGCGTATTGAGGCCTTAAATGAATTGGAAAATGAAACCGAATCGCTGGATATGGATATCGCTCATGAGCAAGAACAGTATCGCGTAGAAATGGAATTGGCTGAAATGAAAAAAGCGATGAATTCATAAACTTATTGTAACCAACCCAATAGAAAAATGGCATTGATCTTCGTTTCGGCCACAATGTAGGGGCGATGCTTGTCATCGCCCTTTTGGAGGGCGAACACAAGGTTCGCCCCTACAATTCTGTCACGGCACGAATAATGTCTGGCAGAAACGATGATCAATGCCAAAAAAATGATACCTAAAAAGGAGATAGACATGGAAAACTATGGCATTCAACGAGATTCTGCATCGTGGATATTATTTGTAAAGCTCTCATTTGTTGCATCGGTGATGGCGATGCTATGCGGCATTTACTTTTTACCAACAGATTTTTGGGTTAAAGGCTATATGACAATGGGTATGATTTTTTTAATTGGCTCATCCATAACGCTTTCCAAAACACTTAGAGATGAACATGAAGCTCAAACACTGATTAAAAAAATAAGCTCAGCAAAAACTGAAAAAATACTTAAAGAATATGATCAGGACATTTCATAATCGGCCGTTCGGCTATAAGCGGAATTTTGGAGATGCAGGCCTTTTACCTGCCTGCTTTTACAAAAATACTTAGATAATTGCTTGACATAAAGACAAATGAAGGCATAAAAGATTAATTCTTGAAATTCATCAATTCAAAATTTTTTAAATGAAGAGGAGAAATAGTTTAATGAAACGCGTAACTTTGTTTTTTGCTCTATGGATCATCATGTTTTTGTTTTCTCAGAACATGATTTATGCAACTGAAATATCAATGGATGAAAAAGCCTTAAAGGAGTTCATTATTCAAGTCATCAAAGACAATCCTGAACTGATTTATAAAACCGCAAATGAATATGTTAAACAAATGCGTGAAAAACAATTAATTCAGAAAATTGATGAGAGTTTTAAAAACAGAGTTATTGATGAACCGAGACCCAATAACCCGGTTAAAGGGCCTGCCAATGCGCCTATTACTATCATTGAATATACTGATTTTCAATGCCCATATTGTTCCAGAGGGGCGATTACCATGCATTCTGTTCTTCAAAAATATTCTGACAAGGTGAAACTGGTGTTTAAAAACTTGCCATTGAGTTCCCATCAATTAGCGATGATGGCTTCACAGGCCAGCCTTGCAGCTCATAAACAGGGAAAATTCTGGGAATATCATGATATCCTGTTTCAAAATTCAACTATGCTTAAAGAACCCATGTTTGAAGAATTTGCAAAACAATTAGGACTTGATCTTGTCCAATTTAATGCAGATCGGCAATCTGAAGCCATTCAAAAACAAATTGAAGAGGAAAAAGCTCAGGCTAATAAACTTCAATTCACAGGAACGCCTGTATTTATTGTGAATGGTGTGGTTGTCCAAGGTGCTCAAGACCTCAATTATTTTAGTTTAATCATCGATAGATTGCTATCTGAAATATCAAGTACACCGCCTACGCCTACGCCATCATCACCACCATCACCTACGCCTACTCCGATACCTACTAAAGAATAAAAAGGATAAAATGATCTGCTATATGTTAAGGAATAAGGCATGAAAATATTAATTGTTGATGATGATCCCATTACGTTGGATGTTTTAGATAATTTTTCCGAAACGCTTGGCTTTGAAGTACTCAAAGCCAACAATGGGAAGGAAGCATGGGAACTATGGCAGAATCATAAAACAAGCATCGTTATCACAGATATTTTAATGCCTGAGTTGGATGGTTTTTCTCTATGTCAACATATCCGAAATAATGAAATTGGCGTTTATACCTACATTATTATTTTAACCATAGCGAATTCGTCTGAATCCATAGCAAAAGGTATGCAAATTGGTGCAGATGATTATCTAATCAAGCCGGTTGATTTTGAAACCTTGCATTATCGATTAAAAGCCGCAACACGAATCGTTAACTTAATCTCTGAATTAAAAAGAACCAAGAATGATTTAATCAAAAAACAGATAGAACTAACCTTTATTACTGAAAGACAACACGTTGAATTGATCCAAGCCAAACAAGTTGCCAATATTGCCAATTTGGCAAAAAGAGATTTTCTGGCAACGATAAGCCATGAACTCAGAACACCGATGAATGGTATTATTGGAATTGCAAGCCTGTTACAGGAAACAAGACTCAATGAAACACAAATAAAATATACAACGATTCTAAACAACAGTGCCAATGAATTATTAAAACTGATCAATGATATCATTAATTTTACACGAATTGAATCAGGAGACTTACTTGTAGAATATTCGAATTTTGATTTACAGATGTTGATTGACGATTTAATGAAGCAGTTTTTACCTAAATCCAACAAAAAAAACATAGAATTGACTTGTGACATCAAAGAAAACGTGGAGTTACAGCTCTGCGGAGATTCAGGTAAATTATTCAATATTCTCCAGCAATTATTGGATAATGCAATCAAATTTACCCATCAGGGTAAAATAACGATGAATGTGTTCACAAATCCTCTTCATGATAACTGTATTAAACTCAATATATCCATCTCTGATTCCGGGATTGGCATATCAGATGAGAATTTACAGAAACTCTTCCAGCTATTTTATCGCGCAGATACTTCTTTAACCCGAAAATATCCGGGGCTTGGTATTGGACTGGCTACGTGTCAGCGTTTAATAGAGATGATGGGAGGAAATATTCATGTAAAAAGTAAATACGGTGTTGGTACAACCGTTTGGCTTTCGTTGATATTTGAAAAGCAATCCCATAAAGAGCCTGTTACAGACCAAATCAATAGGGTACCTGTTGTGCAACATCATAAACAACCCAGTTCAAAGTCTTCTTCTGGATTACAAGCCCATATACTCGTTGTAGAGGATACATATGAAACTCAAATGATTGTACAGGCAATACTTGAAAAAGAGAAATACAATGTGGATTTTGCATCGAATGGAAAAATTGCAATTCAAATGCTTGAGTCAATTCCCTATGACTTAGTTCTCATGGATATTATGATGCCGGATATGGATGGATTAGAGCTTACAAAAAAAATTAGAAATCAGGAAATCCAACTTCATACCCAAGATATTCCGATCATTGCCATGACTGCATATGGGTTAGATGGTGATAAAGAACGTTTTTTAAAATCTGGAATGAGTGGTTACTTATCAAAACCCTTTACTGCTGATGACTTAAGGCAGACAGTCGAACAAGCACTCTTTTTAAGAACGTTGAACCATCCAACGATCTCTGAACATCAATCGGAGAAGTTAGAAAAAAAACAACCATCTGAAACTGAAATCAATGATACCCCCATTTTTTTTAATCATCAGGAATTGTTGGAACGAACGAATAATAACCCCGAACTTATAAAACAACTCATACACCGTTTCTTATCAGATATCCCCAATAGAATTAAATCGATTAAAGATGCTTGCCAAACGAATGAGTTAGATAGAATCGAAATGCTTGCACATACAATTAAAGGTGCGTCAGCCAATTTATCACTAAAATCAATGCAAAAAGCAGCAGACCGATTAGAATCATTCGCGCATAAAAAAGAACAAACGCTGATGCCCCACCTTATTCTTGAACTTGAACATCAATTTTTTATCTTACAATCCATTCTATCGGAATATATAGCTGATCAGAAATGACCAAAATGGATTAAGCTGGTTTTTTGACCTGTGAAGGCAATAATACTCGAAAACACGATCCTTTTTGAGGAGTGCTTTCGATTAAAATAGTTCCGCGATGTCCTTGCACTATTCCAAGAACCATTGTTAATCCAAGCCCTCTGCCAATAAATCGTGTGGAGAAAAAAGGATCAAAAATTTTTAACATCGTATTATCGTCCATACCATGTCCAGTATCCTGAACTTCAAAATACGAAAAAAATCCTTCTTGGAGTTTCATTTCAATGTGAGCATTAAACAATTCTTCTTTTGAAAAATGTTTTGCATGGGTTCGGATGGTAATTAGTCCGGACTGATTGCCTATGGCTTCATCTGCATTGGTCACAAGGTGCATAATGACTTTTTCAATTTGCGCGGTATCTGCTTTGACATCAGGTAACTCTTTTTCTAATTCATAATTCACGATAATATGAGGTGATACCGTTGAATCAATGATCGGTTTTAATTCTTTAAGTACCTGATTAAAATTAAGAAAATTGGCAATGATTTTAGATTTGCCAGTATAGTCTATAAGCTGCTTGGTTAAATCGGCTGATTTTAATGTAGCTTGCTGAATTTTATCCACATATTTGATTAAAGTTGAATCTTGTGGGACGAGTTGTTTTAATATTGATGCATTGCCAAGAATCCCCATCAATTGGTTGTTGAAATCATGTGCAATTCCTCTTGTTAAAACACTAAGGCTTTCTAATTTTTGAGCACGTAACATTTGAGCCTGAATTTTTTCTTTTTCTTTTTCTGCCAATTCGCGCTGTTTGATTTCATTTAATGCTTTGTCTCTCATTTGCCTGTATTCAAAAACGCGCTGGGTGAGCTCAGTTACATTTTCAATTGCAATTAATGCGTAATGTCCATTTCCATCAAATGAAGGAAACGCCGATATTGTTGTATTCTGATTCATCCATTGACCATTTGAAAGCAAACATGGAATAAAATACTGATGAAGATGTGTAGAAAATAAGACGGGTGGGCCGCCTTCAAAGATTGTTTCTATTCGGCTTAGATATCGGTCTGTATTCAAATGAGAGTAGTGTGATAACAGGGAGGTGCCAAGAATTTCATTACTGTGTTTATTTGACCAATATTCAATACATTGGTTCCAAAACAGAACTTGATATTCACTGTTGATAACCACCATACCAACAGGAGTATGGTTTAGTACATCGAATTTTTCCAAAGCTAATTTAAAAATGTCCATGAATATTATATTATTTTAACTTAAACCTGTGAAAAATATTGATCAATCCTATGAATTAGGACATCCATAGATGGCACTTCAAACAAGAGCACAATATCGCCATGAATTGAAAGTTTTTCAACTGAAAATTGTGTTTTTGCAAGAAGGATTGCTGTATTTTTTTCAACCATTTTAAAATAAAGATTCGAAGCATAATCCTCAATATAACCCGGTACAACAAAATGAAGAGGCAAAGACAGCATATTCGAAAATGTTCCCATAACACTGTTCAATACAATATTACCAATTTCAGAAAGTGTCCCTGAACGCATAAAACTAATATCATCCATAGACAAATTATGTATATCTTCACCCGTAACCGTAGCAACGAGTTCAGACGCATTTTCAGATGAAAAAATTAACTGTGCTGTGCCATACAATGTGCCTTTAAACCCTAAATTCACTGATGAAAGTTTGTCGTTACCCATTTCTTTTAATTCATTGATTAACTCAGTAGAATCTAAAATCTTAACTAATGGTACCCGTAATTGAATATGTGAATTTAATATCTTATTTAATACTGCTGCGCCTTTACCTACTCCGATATTAATGATCTCTGAAAGCGCGTCCATCTGGATACGTGTTAATTCCATGATTTAATTTCCAAAAATTAAGAATTGATGAAGCGATGAACTAATGATCTAATGGTCTTTTCATCGGCAGGTTTGTTGATGTAATCCGCAGCACCTAATTGAAAACATTTTTCTTTTGCTGTATCCTGAATATCGGCAGTTAAAATAATCACTGGAAAATGATATCCCTTATCTTTAATGAGCTTTAATGTTTCATAACCGTCCATATCTGGCATTAAAAGATCAAGAAGCATACAATCAGGAGGCGTTTGTTGTATAAGGGATAGTGCTTGAATCCCCCCATTGGCTTCAATGATTTGATAACCATCTAATTTAAGTATGTTAGCTAATACGCGTCTTGTTAACCATGAATCATCCACAATCATCACTATAGCCATATACGATCACCTGTTATTTTTTTTCTTTTATCTTATAGCTATCCTGTCTCTTTTAATTTTTTTACCTTAAATGCTAAATTTTTAAATGTCAATCGATCATTGATAAATTGTTAATTGTTCAGCGTTCAGAAAAATTAATTATTTTTTATCTTGCTTAGAAATGTTTCTATTTGATATTATTATAATAATTGATCATCAAGAGATTATCATATGTAAACAGTAAACAGTTAATTGAAACAAAATAAATAGATGTCTTTAATCGATATTACGATTATTATACCAGTTCATTCTGCTAGTAATTCTCTGTTAAACCTGTTTTATTCATTAAACAAACAGAATTGTCACAATTTGAAAGCAGAATTTATCTTTATTATTGATCAATGCCCAGAGAATGTGTTTCAATTTGTTCAACACTGGTGCATCTCTCAAGAAAAGCATTCGTGGAAATGTTATGCTGTATCCTATGGAAATTCGGATCAATCAAGAGAATTTGGACGTCAGGCAGCACATGGAAACATTTTAGCATTTCTTGATGATGATTGTCGTCCTTGTCAGGATTGGTTATGGACAGGATGGCACATGATGATATCTCATTCTTATCTTGTTGCTGTTACCGGGCCGGTTTTACATCAAGACAACCTGATTGGCACTTGTTTGGCAGTAGCTAATTTCGGTGAATTTCAAGATAATCGCATAAAATTTTTAAAAAATGCTCCGGGATGCAATCTGTTTGTACGCTCATCAGCCATCAAGTCATATCCATCTATTCAGGAATGCGGATATGCGGGTGATCGGCTTTTAGCTTCACAACTTGCACATCAAGGTAAAATTGCATTCATCCCAACATTAAACGTTTTCCATGATCATGGGCAAACATGGAAAAAAATCCCGATGAGAGAATTTCGATATGGACAAGTTGCATGGCTTTCCCGAAAAATAGACCCTTCATTACCGGGGAGCCGAATTTTAAATTTAGGAATAATTGCACCTTTCGTTATATCCACAGCTCGATTTGCCATAGATATAAAACGTCTCTGGTCTGGATCATGGCGATTATGGCATCAATGTGTGTTATCCCTTATGTTTATCCCATTTCGCATAGCCTATGGTTTGGGTGTATGGAAATCAAAATTCCCGTAGGGGCGAGGCATGCTCGCCCCTACAATCGTGCACCTTTGCATTTATTTCTGATTCTAAAGGATTTTGTGGTCGACGAAAACCCCGAAGGGGTTAAACATACCAGCCCAGGGCAGAGCCCTGGGATAGGAACATATTGAGATAAGCCCTGAAAGGGCGTTACATAATGATGAATATATCACGCCCTTTCAGGGCTAAGATGTACTTTGCCAATATCCCAGGGCGGTTGCCCTGGGCTGGTATGTAACGCCCTTTTCAGGGCTTATCAAATACACAACAAAATCCGTTAGAACCAGATTTATTTATCTGAAAATTTGTATTATTGGGTATATTATTTATTTTGACATACCTAATTTTCTTGTTTGTCCAATACCTGCTCAAGAATCGTTCCTTTGACGAGTTGCGAAAAAACATCTGCAATACTCTTTCCACCCATAATCGCTAAGGGAGACATGCTTTGAGCCATTTTTTCTGCAAGAGCTTTATCAGAAAAAGCCTGAAGCGCTGAGATAAGCTGCGGGCTGATTGCACCAGCTTTATTAACGATCGCTTCAACATGGGATTTTAATTCCTGAATCCGCTGATTCAGCCGTTGTTGTTCATAAGTCAACTCAAGATCATTGGATTTTTGTTTTCGATCCAATTCTGAGATATGGATTGCATCTAAGGTTTTCTGATCAGACAGTTTATTGTCTAAGTCTTTGTTTTTGATTTGAAATTCTGCATTTAGTCTAGCCATATTTAAAGTGCTCTGCTGGTTCACTTGCTCTGTCTGCAAACTGGTTGCAAGTACTTGTGTCAAGGCTTCAGCCTTACTAATTTGCTGCTTGATGTCTTCTTTTTGCTGAATCACTTCAAGCTTTTTTCTTTCAGCGGAAATCTCTAAGGTTTGCTGAACCGTTGTATGCTGAGCATCAACCAATAAATTAGAAATGCTTTCATTTTCAATATCGACACTCAAGACTTCAACATCATAAATTCGCATATTGTTTTCTTCAAAAAATGCCCCCGGACGTTTACTGGTTTCAGTAGGAATACCTAACACGGTATCCCGAACAATCCGAATTGCATTCATATAAAATGTTTCTATGCCATGTTGACGAATTTCATGACGGAGCCGTGATCTCATATGATCGGTAAGGAATTTTACGTAATTTTCCACATTAAACCATTTGATGGGATCACCGTCAAAATTAACCCGATAGGAGACTAAAATGTTGACTTCGCACAAATCCCGGGTTTCAGCAGTTACAATATCAGATATTTTATTATTCAGGACCCGAAGATAAACGGTTTTAAACAGACGAGTCTCAGCTTTAGGCGTGCCAGTTGATAATTCTGTAACATGTAACGTTTCATCATATTCCAGTAAATAGGTTTGAGGCCCAACAACAACTTTTCGTTCTCCAAGCTTACTAATCACTAAAACCGCATATCCTGTCCACACATTGATTCCAACAGCACCTTCATATTTCGTATCTAAGGTAATGGTACGGGGTTGAGAAAAGGATTGTTTACGGTTAAACGCATCGCCGACAAATTCACCTTCTGTTCTTTTACCAGAAGCCAGTTTCGCGACTTTTGATTCTTCCTGATACATCTGACGAACATCATCATCCATAACAAATTCGCCTTTTTCTTTACGAATCAGGGACATCAGCCGTTGGTTATATTCCAATGCTTCAGTATTTCCGGGAAACCATAGCTCGATCAATTTGGGTTCAATCACGCGTCTTGCAATGACTTCTTTTCGTGGATCAGGTAAAAACATACATGGCCCGCGTTTTAAGGTAATCTGACCAGTCGTTCGGTTTAATACATACCGAGCCTCACCTGCAGGAATCGCCACTGCATAATTGACTTCTTTATCGCTGTATCGAATAATCGCATGTTCAGGCCTTGGAAAATAAATCATCTGGTCTTTGCCTGTAATAAACAGCTCTTCGCCAATCTTGTATTCTTTTCCATCTTCTGAATATGGCGCAATGACTTTGACGTAAAGTCCGCTGATTTCGTTCAGTTCAATAGCTCTGAATTTTCGTAATCCATTTTTTTCCACAAATGTTTCAGTGGGTTCTGGGAACACAACATCTGGGCCAATAATGTATCGTTTATTTCCACTTTCATCCAATAGGGTACAGTATTCAAGACGCTCTAACGTAACAGCATCCTGAATGTATCTGCCAGTTTTATCTGGAACTACTTCAATACCTGTGGGCGGAATATAAAAGGAAACGCCTGTACCTTTGATCACAAGAAGTTTTCCCATCGTTAACTCCTGAGCTGCATCCTCAGGTTTTATATCCAATTCAATCGGTGTGGCTTGCGGATCAGATATGATTGCTTTTTTAATCACAGCTTTTCCCCAATTGGCTTTAGCCCCATCTTCATCATATACCCGAACAATCAGATATTGATTTGACCGTAAATGATGACCTTGAATTACACGGATCATCTGACCGGGCCAGGGTGCAAACGATACTGGGCCGGGAATATTCACTTTTTTACCAATATCCAGAGGTGGAAGACTATTGGCTGTTCCCGGAGTTGGCGGTTTACCATCTTTGGCTGGATTTTTTAACATTACATACCAGCCTTCAGGCGCTATGCCAAACGGCTGAATTGCTTGTTCTAAATTACAGCGTTCAAAGCGTTTGGTTGTTGCGTTAAACACCACAGGCTGATCAGTATTGGCTAAACTTGTTTTATGGGGCCCAACATAATTGACAATATTTCCTTTGGTTTCATCTAAAATATACGCATGTTCATTGGGTGCTAAAATTAAATCCCGCTCCCGCCGTGTATTGTCTGCCATAGGTATTTCTCCTTTGATATTTTCGATTTTCGATTTTCGATCAATCATGTCAATCCGTTAATCATGTGAATCAAGGTTCAAGATATTAGGTTCAAAATGTAAAGTCGAGAAATGATCTGAAATGGTTTCTTCCCGACGAACCAGTTCAACTGCACCGTTTGTTTTTAACATCAATTCTTTGGGTCTTAACCGGCCATTGTAATTAAAGCCCATCGCATGTCCATGAGCCCCAGTGTCCTGAATAATCAGAATATCACCATCGATAATTTCAGGTAAAGGCCGCTGAATGGCAAATTTATCATTATTTTCACATAAAGACCCGGTTACATCATATAAAATCGTATTGGGCTGATCTTCTTTTCCAAGCACAGAGATATGATGATAAGCACCGTAGATTCCGGGACGCATTAAAGAAGACATACACGCATCAACACCAATATATTTCCGGTAGATATTTTTATAATTGATCGCTTGGGTGACCAAAACGCCATGAGGCCCGGTCATGTAACGACCGCTTTCAAGGAAAAGTTTAGGGCAATACCCATGTTTTTTTTGAAACGCATCAAGTTGCTTGGAAACAGCATTTCCTAAGGCCATAATATCAAATGGATTATCACCGGGTTTGTATGGAATGCCAATTCCTCCGCCCATATTGATGAATTCAAATTGGATATGAAGTTCTTGAGATATGTATTCAACCAACTCCAATAACATCTGCCCCGTGTCCACCATGTATTGATAATTCAGCTCATTGGAAACGAGCATGGTATGTAAACCGAATCGTTTTGCACCGTGTTGTATTGCCAACCGATAGGCATCTATAAGTTGATCATGACTAACGCCGTATTTTGCTTCAACAGGGTTGCCAATAATGGTATTTCCGCTTCGTTTAGCCCCGGGATTATACCGAAAACAGATTAACTCGGGCATATAAGGCAATTTTGAAATCAAACTGATATCATCTAAGTTGAGAATACATCCTCCATAACCAAGCGCCATTGCAAATTCATCTGCGCTGGTGTTATTTGACGTGAACATGATATCTTCACCAAATGCGCCTGTATTCCGACTTAGAATCAATTCAGCAATAGAACTGCAATCAAACCCGAATCCCATACCTTTCATGATTTCTAAAATCGCTGGATTCGGCAAAGCCTTTACCGCATAATATTCCCGAAAATACGGGACTTCACTAAATGCGTTTAAAAGGGTTCGGGATGTGTTAATAATTCCTGTTTCATCATAGATGTGAAATGGGGTTCCAAAATGATTTACAATTTGATTAAGTTTTGGAAAAAGACGCTCTTTAAAACTGGTTGACATAGGCATAACAGGCAATCCTTTGCTTATTTTGTCTGAATCACGGATTCAACGGATTAAAGGATTACACGGAATAATCCGTTTGATCTCTCTAACCTGTTGAATCTGTGGTCTTAACTGTTTTTTTTGAAGATTTATCAATATCAATAATTTTTTTTCCCATTAAATAATCTTTAGTTTCATAGCGGGTAATTCCCATAAGTTTTTTAGTGATTTGAGCCATGATACTAATTTGTTTATAAATTGATTCTATGTAGCCATACTCATGAAAGGATTTATTTAATTCGAGTTTTAAGAGTTCAGCGTATCCAAGAATAGCTTGCATAGGCTGATTTAATTCATGACATACAGCGCCTGCCATTTCGATAATGGCTTGAAGTTTTTCTTTTTGAAGTCGTTCTTGCTCAGTTTGTCTTCGAAGTTCATCGACTTCCATTTCTTTTGTAACCAGTGTAAGGCAACCTAAAGATAAACAGATATTATCCTGTAAAAATATTTCAATTTTGGCTTGATCTTTTAACCAATAGAGTTGACCGGTTGGATTAGAAATTTTATAAATTGCATCCACAATTCCTTTGAATTGGCTTTCTTCCCTAAGGCCATATCGAAGATGAGTTAATTCTTCTTGAGTAAGCGTATCTACTGATAGATTGCTATATTCCCTGCGGTCTTTAACACTATTTTTAAATGATTCTGCGATATTGGTATAATCACACTTTAAAAGCTCAATAAGACGTTTTCCGGTAAATTCATACCAAATCGTTTTTTCTCCGTTATGCCATGCTGAAATATAGGAAATGCAAGGATTGGTAGTTTGATCAAAAGCGTGATAACACGTAATACAGTGCGTTACATATGATTTTAACGCTTCACTATAATTTCCGGTAAGTATTTTACCACAATAATGTGGAGCCACAAGAGGATTATAAGATATATCGTTCATATTCAACCATTAAATGATTACTAAGGAACGGAAATTCAATAAATTTCCTGATTGTCTGAACTATGATTCGTCTGATTTTTGTGATTAACTATGATTATCATGGCGATCACATGAATCAAATAAATCACAGTTCAAGACAAAAAAGTAAGATTAAGAAATGAGAAAATTATTTCGCCATCATCTCTAGTCCCATTCAATCCATATCCAATTCAGTGATAATTGTACCAATTGAATCACGCCATCAAGAATAAAGCCAATAATACCAATGGCAATCACAATTGCCATTAAACGGTCATATTCCATCGTATCTCTTGCATCATTGATAATATAACCCAAACCACTTGATATTCCTAAAAATTCAGCAGGCACCAAAATAATCCATGCAATACCCACTGCCAATCGCAGGCTATTCAAAATATACGGAATGGATGCAGGTAGAATGATAAAAAGCAGCAATTGAAAATCATTCGCACCTTGATTTTGAGCCATTTTAATCCATTGAACATTTACCCGGGACACACCATTGGCTATGGTTAAAATGATTGGCCAGATGGTTGCTATGGTAATAAGAAAACAAATTGCGCTTTCAAAGCTGTCAAACACCAGAAGTGCGATAGGCATCCATGAAATTGGACTGATCATCCTTAAAAATTGGACTGATGTATGTGTTAACAGGTTGAGTCGTTTATAAAAACCGGTAAGCAATCCAAACGGCAGACCTAAAACAAAAGCGATCATGATTCCTAGGGTAACTCGCTTTATGCTTGCATATACGGATGACCAAAATCCGATATCCACGATAAGCTTAAAGAGTGCTTTGAGTGTTGGGATAGGTAAAAAGCCGTTAAACTGTTCATATCCGGGTTGACTAAACAGGTACGACCCACCTAAAAACCAAATTAAAATTAATAGTGCTGTACCACAAGCAGCATACCCAATTTGATAGGTCATGGTTTTTTCTTTGGAAATTTCAATGTCTTTAGAGTATTTAACGCAATATTTCATTAATGATTTCATAGATCAACTATTTCTTCTCTTACAAAGCCAGTCGCAGTAGTATCATCTGAATAAAACATGTTCAAGCCGCCAATCTGTTTTATTGCGTTTTTAACAAATGAATCATCTACAATTGATTTTGTAGCGGTGATTGGATCAATATTTTTTAAAAAAATTGTATCGCCTTCCATTAGTGTATGCTTCATTTCACGGATCAAAAATTCTGTTGCAGAAGGGTAGGGGTAGGGTTGAAATCCGATTCGGTTATTGTGCCACTCAGGATGTTTGATTGCCTGTGGAATCATGTTTCCGCCATATTTAGAAAGCTCATATCCATTAAAAACACGCTGAAGCACATGTTCAGGTACTGGCAAATAGCCCCCGCCTTCTTTTCCTAACACTTTGGCTGTTTCGTTCCGGTTTTGCTGAATCCATAACTGGGATTTAACAATTCCATTGATTACTTTTTGGGTAAATTCAGGTCTTGTTTGACAATCATGTTCATTCATAACCACTACACAACAGGGATGGTCTTTCCATATATCCCCGGTAAATCGTAAAATTTTGGCATTCAGTTTTTGTTCAGCAAGTGCATTATACGGTTCTGCAACAATAAAACTATCGATTTTATTCCCAGCCAATGCAACTGGCATTTCAGGAGGTGGAAGAATAAACAGATTCGCCTGATTGGGTTTCAGTGGCATAGATTGGTTTTGAATAACGGGTTGAATGCCATCTTTTTTGAGTGCCATTTGCAATATAATGTTGTGCATAGAATACCAATACGGAACGGCAATTTGTTTGCCGCCAAGGTCTTTAAAAGTCTGAATATGTGAATCAGCTTTAACTGTGATTGCACTTCCATTCGTATGGTCCCATGCCAATATTTTAACAGGGAGATTATTTTTAAAACGCATCCATATAGGCATAGGCATCAGCATATGAGTTACATCAAATTTCCCGGATAAAAAAGATTCAGAAAGCATAGACCATGTGCGTAACATAATCGGCGGCATGACGTTGAGACCTTCTTCCTGAAAAAATCCTTTAGCATGACCAATAAGCAATGGCGATGCATCGGTTATTGGAAGATATCCAATACGAAGAACGGAATCTGTTTCTTTCGCATATGTTTTTTTGGGATAGTGAGAAAACGCTAACAGTCCTATTCCTGCAGATGTTTTTAAAAATTCTCTTCGCGTAAGTGAAGTTTCTGTCATTTAAACAATCCTTAAATTAATTACGAATTACGAATGAATTATGAATTATGGAATTTCGTGTTTCAATTAAATAAAATGGTTTTCTATAAATGATGCTTTAAGTTCTTTGAGTAATGATGTTCTTGTATGAAAAAAAGATTCGTCAGTTGGCTTTCTTGGATAGGGTAGTTGAATATCAAATATTCCACGAATACGACTAGGCCTTCCACCTAATACCACTACCTTTGTGCCTAATAAGACTGCTTCATCAATGTCATGAGTTACAAAAATCGCCGTAAAATATTCGCTGAGCCAGATATTGATTAACTCTTCCTGTAGCCGGTTTCTCATAAATGTATCCAATGACACAAGGGGTTCATCCAATAAAAAAATTTGAGGATGCCCAATCAATGCTCTTGCTAATGAAACACGGTATGCCATTCCTACGGACAATTTTGGTGGATGCACCTTTTCAAATCCAGATAATCCGACCATTTCAATAAATTGAGTTACCCGATAGGCTAGCTTATGGGTATCTCCACGAATTTTACACCCAAAGGCTACATTTTCTTCAACGGTCAGCCATGGAAGCAAACTCGGCCGTTGAAATAGAAAGGCAATTGAAGGGTCTGGGCCACAAATAGGCTTGTTGTTTATAAGGATGTTACCTGTTGATGGAAATTGAAAACCGGCTAACAAATTGAGAAGTGTGGATTTTCCACATCCTGACTGACCTAAAATGATCACAAAATCACCATGTCGAATTTCCAAATCAATACCTTCTAAGACCAGCAATTCTTTTCCTTTTGGTAATGTATAGCGTTTACTTACATCTTTCATGTGAATGGTCATGTGTTACCTTTGATTCATAAGTGCGAATAACAGAATGAAGTATAAATGATTTAATATAAAATTCATTCTTAAAAAAGACTTAGCAGAAAATGTAACATATCCAAACAACATCTTCAATAAAGAATAAAGAAAAAAACAAATTAGATTTTTTATGTATTCATTCGAAAAAAGCAGAAATAGAATAAACTTTGAAATTTGAAGGACTTAGTAGGGTTTTGTATCGTATTAACAAAAGATAAAAGGAGAATAAATGATGCTATCAATTAACATTGTGGACTTTGAGTTACGTCAAAAAGGCAAAAAATGCAAAAGTATAGATATTAACTATACTTTTGAACTTTTTTGTAACCTACTGAAATAACTTATTATAAAAATATGGCGATCGTCATTCCCGCGAAAGCGGGAATCCAGTAAAATCAAGCAGGGTGTGTCCCACCTTTTACACAAAGGGTAAAAAAAATCTCCA
>PDZT01000437.1 GCA_002753105.1 Deltaproteobacteria bacterium YD0425bin50
CATGTGTGTTCATGTGATGCGATGGAATTTTCGAGTATTGATATAAAAGGAATGTATCCTGCAGATGATCCGGGAAGCATTGTATATCACATGAAAAAAAGTCCTGAAGAGAATCGGGCATGGTATGTGACTACGCAAGACGTAATACATCTTGGCCAAGCTCTGAAATATGGACGATATCCAATTGAACGTACAATTTGTATTGGCGGCAGTAAAGCATCCAAGCCAATGCATATCCAAACGCGAGCTGGTGTTCCGATTTCTGAAATTCTACAACATCAATCCAAACATGAAAGTAGTCGATATATTGCCGGCGGGATTTTCAGAGGATACACAACAAAGCTCACCTCGTATTTAGGATTTTATGATGATTCATTACTCATCATTGAACAGGGAAATAAAAAGGAATTTTTAGGTTTCATACGTCCGGGATATGATAAACCCTCTTTTTCACGTTCCTTTCTTTCAACGTTCAATCGAAAGCCATTTCCAATGGATTGTAATGTCCATGGAGATACGCGTGCTTGTATTTCCTGTGGATATTGTGAACAAGTTTGTGCCGTTGATATTCTGCCACAGTTCATGTATAAATCACTGATTGCCGATGAAATTGAAGAAGCATTGGCGCATGGATTATTGGACTGTGTTGAATGTGGATTGTGTACGTATGTGTGTCCTTCAAAAATTGAACTTACAACTATGTTTTCATCGGCAAAAAAAACATATCATGACGAGCAGGGTTAACCATGAAAGTCTTACAAGATATTTTTAATTCAATTCGACATCATTTTAATAAGGGAGGCAAATTTGAACGGTATTATACTATTTTTGAAGCCTTTGAAACCTTATTTTTTCATCCAGATCATGTTAGCAAAACAGGACCTCATGTTAGGGATTCTCTTGATTTAAAACGGTATATGAGCATGGTTTTGATTGCACTATTACCGCTTGTCGTGTTTGGTATGTATAACACAGGATATCAGTCTTTGTTGGCTTGTGGCATACCTGTCAATCCTTTTTCAGCATTACTGAAAGGGGTATGGGTTGTTTTGCCAATAATTATCGTTTCTTATTCAGTGGGTTTTTTTTGGGAAATTGTATTTGCTGTTGTCAGAAAACATAATATTAGCGAAGGATTTCTGGTTACTGGATTGTTGTTTCCATTAATACTTCCGCCAACGATTCCTTTATGGCAGGTAGCGGTGGGAATTACATTTGGAGTTGTCATTGGAAAAGAAATATTTGGCGGAACAGGTCGTAATATTTTAAATCCAGCGTTAACTGCCCGGGCATTTCTTTTTTTTGCCTATCCCACCCGAATGTCTGGAAATGATGTGTGGATATCCCCCTGTTCCATACAAACGGTTGTTGATACAACAAGCGGAGCAACACCGTTAACCCTATCCAGTTTAGTCGGTCCACCAGATACAATTCAACATGTGTTATCTCAATCTGGATATAGCCTGTCTAAACTCTTTTTTGGGTCTTTACCGGGATGCGTTGGTGAAACGTCAACTGTATTGTGTGTGTTAGGTGCTTTATTTCTTATTATCACTGGCATAGCAAGTTATCGTATTATTATTGGTGGAATTATTGGAATGCTGTTTACTGGTTATTTGCTCAATTTTTTTGCTTCGCCTACAAGTTTGCCTTGGTTTTCATTAAACCCATGGTACCATTTAATCATGGGCGGTTTTGCCTTTGGTATTGCGTTTATGGCGACTGATCCTGTTACAGCACCAGCACTTCAATCGGCAAGATGGCTTTATGGTATCTGTATCGGCATGTTAACTGTAGTGATTCGTGTCTTTAATCCAGCTTATCCTGAGGGCGTGATGTTGGCCATATTGTTTATGAACCTTTTTGCACCATTGTTTGATTATATAGCAATTAAGGTAAAATTACATAAAAGGATAAAAAATGTATAAAACCATTATATTTTCACTTGTAATGTGTTTGTGTTGCTCATTGATGTTAACCTTTACAGCAACATGGTTAAAACCATATCAATTACAAAATATTCTAATTGATCAACAAACCAATATTCTTAAATCTGTCGGGTTAATTGATTCTCATAAAATCTATTCAGATGCTGATATTTCAGATATGTATAATCGTTCCATAAAGTGCCTATGGTTAGACCCATCGGGCCGTGTTGTTCCAACTCAAAATACGACAGGTTCGAATCTATTACATATTTATTTGTACATGAAAAATGATGAAATTGAAGCCTATGCTATTCCAATTGATACGCGAGGGCTTTGGGGAACTATATCGGGCTATCTTGCCTTAAAAAATGACGGTCAGACCATCATTGGATTTACAGTATATAAACATTTTGAGACTCCGGGCTTGGGCGGAGAAATTGAAAAAACATGGTTTCAGAAAAATTTTCAAAATAAAAAAATTGTCAACCAACAAGGCCAATTTGTATCCGTTGGTGTTGCTAAAGGCAAAGCAGATCAATCTGTATCGATTGATCACCATGTAAATTTTGTTGATGGAATCAGTGGGGCCACTTTAACTGGAAAATATCTGACCGAAGGTTTTAAAGAAATTTTAGCAGAATATGAACCGGTTTCAATTCAATTCCGTCAGCAACGTGCAAGTTATTTAACTCAAGGTGGAAGTTGTAAACAATAAAAAGGATTTTTATAATGATGGACAACAAATACATTCAGGCATTGATCGACCCGATGTGGGGAAAAAATCCAATATCTGTTCAAATGTTAGGCATTTGCTCAAGCCTAGCGGTTACAGTACAAATGAAAACAGCCATTGTAATGGGATTATCCTTAACATTTGTGGTCGCTATCTCCAATTTACTCATTTCTGTATTACGAAAATGGATACCTAAAAACATTCGAATCATTGCTGAGTTATGTATTATGGCTTCACTAGTCATTGTTGCAGACGAATTTTTAAAAGCATTTTTTTATGGCATCAGCAAACAGCTTTCTGTATTTGTTGGATTGATTATAACCAATTGTATTCTTATGGGAAGAGCTGAAACCTTTGCGCTTGGGAATCCACCATTACTTTCTTTTATAGATGGCATTGGCAATGGATTAGGTTATACGCTTGTATTGACCGTCGTTTCTTTTATTCGAGAATTATTTGGATCAGGTACTCTTTTGGGATTTCAAGTAATTCCAGATATCGCTTATTCAGCAGGCTATCAAAATATGGGATTTATGCAGCTTGCACCTGCTGCTTTTATTATTATTGGCCTTTGGGTCTGGTTACAAAAAACATGGCTCCGACCATCGAGGTAAGGACATATGGAACAACTGGTAAGTATTTTTGTAAATTCGGTGTTTACAGGGAATATTTTGTTGGCCTATTTTTTAGGCATGTGTTCCTTTATTGCAGTTTCAAACAATATTCAGACAGCAACAGGCTTAGGTATTGCTGTTGTTTTTGTTTCAACCATTACCGTACCCATCAATTGGCTTGTATATGAATATTTATTAAGGCC
>PDZT01000438.1 GCA_002753105.1 Deltaproteobacteria bacterium YD0425bin50
ACGCTAGTTGAAAGTATCAATTTCTTTTTTGTCTTCTAACCCTCGACCAAATGGAGTCATAAGAATAATTTTTAGATCACTAACGAGAGAGTTCTTTATCATTTTTTGCATTAAATCAGTAAAGCCAACTTCCTGTATCATGGAGTCTATCAATAAGAGTTCAAAAGGCATGTGACTCGTGTTCGCTTTATCCAGTTTATTAAATGCCTCATCTACGGAAGTTGCAACGTCAGCATGAAATGAAAAAGATTTTAACAGACTTACGATACTTTCAACTAGCGTTTCATTGTCATCTACCACTAAGGCTCGTAATCCAGAAAGCGACTCAGGGATACCATATTTAAACTGTTTATCATCACCTTGCACGCCAAAATTTGCAGTGAAATAAAAAGTACTGCCGTTACCTGGAGAATCTGCTGGGCTTTCCACCCAAATTTCCCCGTCCATCATCTCAATTAAATGCTTACTAATGGCAAGACCTAAACCTGTGCCGCCGTATTTTCGACTAGTCGATGTTTCTGCCTGACTAAATGCCCAAAAAAGAGTTTTTATCTGTTCTTCTCTTAATCCAATCCCGGTATCACTAACTGAAAACTTGAATTTGACTTTATCAAAAACTTTTTCCAGCATATCCACTTTGATGACTATTTCCCCTTTTTCAGTAAATTTAACTGCATTGTTGACCAAATTGATAAGAATTTGCCTTAACCTTAATGGATCACCTAAAAGAGCTGTAGGTAAATTTGTGGGTAACTCAATAATCAACTCAATTTGTTTTTGGGCAAGTTTTACACAGAACATATCAGCTATAGAGCCTAATATCTCATGCAAAGACAATTCGATGGTCTCTAACTTCATCTTGCCAGCTTCAATTTTAGAAAAATCTAATATGTCATCTATTATTCCTAAAAGGGAACGCGCGGACGTAAGTACCTTTTTTGAGTAATCTCGTTGTTTTGAAACTGAATCGGTAATCAGTGATAACTCGCTAAAACCAATTATTGCATTCATTGGAGTTCTGATCTCATGGCTCATATTAGCTAAAAAGTCGCTTTTGGCTTGCGTGGCTTCTTCTGCCAATTGGCGTTGCTTTATAAGCCTAAGTTCTGAGCTTTCAGCAGTTTGTCTATAGTTGAAAGCAAAAAATCCAAGCAATCCGAAAACGCTAGTAATATTAATAGAATTCATAATATTTAGGATACATTGATGGAGTGTATAAATTGGCTGTGATGTTTTAAACCATGAGATTAAATACAGGTAAACCACATTTGCTGAGGCTAATAAAAGAATCTTTATCAGGGTTCGGCCACTTGACAATAAAAACACAAGAGATGTAACTACGATTATGTAGTACTGAAAACCTGCGTCTAAACCAATATAGTAAACACAACATGCTTGATGAGCACATAACTCCACCTCAGCTAAGATAACTGTGGCAAGATGCTTTCCCTTTCGGTTACAACAAAAAGCAGCCATATATATCGGCACACTAATTAAGTTAAAGAACACCATCTCGTGTATCCCATATATCCAAAATACAAAATAATAAAATAAGTGAAGAACTATAGCTAAGGTAGTTCCAAAGCTTAACAGAACATAAACCCGATAATCCTGAGAATGGATATCGGGTGTTAATTTTGTAAAGAAGTGTAACATAGTTCGAGTATTAGTAATTTTCATCACAAGTCGAATTACGACACAGTCTCTTGACAGACAACGCTTTTGTCCACAATATTTAAAAAATTTAAACGAATCAATGCCGCGCTTTTTTCATTCAATTTTCGTGTAAGATATTTCTGTTCTTTTTTATCAAGTGAATTAAAGAGTGGCGCATACTCTTTGTAGAAATCTTCTAAAACATCTGCTGAATAGGCACATAAGAGTTTCCCAAATTCAGTTTTCTCAATTGGTCCTGTTTTAGACAACACATTGTTGAGCCGGTTTTCTGTTACAAAACTCATCAAGTCATCTAACAATTCGACTGCATTTTGTGATAGCTCAGGCTCCTGATGATGATTTTGTGCCTTTTTTTGTATTTTTTCTTCCCATTTTTCATTTTTACTTTTTAGGATGACTCGCTCATTGTTGCTCATATATTTGGGTATTACAGGTTTGATAACGATCCCCTCACACGTATTATTTTCAATTTCAGGTAAACCTAACCATAGTGGAATCTGAGAAGAAAAAATATTCGGATAGGTTAAACATGCTTCAAATGTTCCTCTAAATAGGGTTTTCGCATAAAAAAATCCAGCTTCTTCCATCAATGCATTAAAGCTATCAATGTCAAGTAATTGCCCATCTAAAACCGCATCAATGGCATAGAAATCATTATGAGGAGTATAAAAAATACCTTTTTGAATTTTTGTTGCAGAGTTATCCTTTGGAACTGCTTTATGAGGATAGGTTCCGCCAATCAGTTCCCCATATACAATTAAATCTGAAAATTCATGACCTTTTTGCTTCAGCAGTTGATATACCTGTATGATTTTATCCTGATATTTTTCTTCTACCGATTTGTATTCATAAAAATCATCTTTGATAAACCCACTCCGCTTTGCAGAGGTAAGTGTTTGTCCATCATAACAAAATGAAAAGTTCGCGCCATGAGCTTTTTCTTGAACCACAAATTCACCATCTGTCAATTTTTCAAGAATTAAATAATCAATGAATTGTTTACGATATGCATTTTCAATACTAGGATATTTGATAAATTTCATTGTTCCTCCTTAATTCTATATAGTAAAGAAAACCATGTTGAATACATAGAGGTGAAGGGAAATTGTTGGAATATAATTGACCTGTGCCTAAACCCTGAATCATCGGATTATCCATGGTTGCACACCATTGAGCAATAGCATTTAAGCCACTATTGGATTCCAAAGCAGAAGTGATCCAATAGTGGATATTCAAATCCTGAGCAACCTGAATCCATTGCGTTGCTGCTGCAAAACCGCCAACCAGTGATGGTTTGATGACAATATACTGTGGTCGTATGGTGTTTAAAAGTTCATATTGTGCATGAATATCATGAATTCCGATGAGTTCCTCATCTAATGCAATGGGAAGCTTAGACTTTTCACAAAGCCAAGCCATCTCATTGAGTTGACCTGATCGAATAGGCTGTTCAATTGAATGCAACTTCAGTTGTGCAAGACACTCCAATTTATCCAGAGCTTCTTTAGGAGAAAAAGCACCATTTGCATCTACACGGATTTCAATATCAGGGTATTGATCACGAATTGAACGTAATAATGTATATTCCTGATCAAAATTCATAGCGCCAATCTTGATTTTCAGACAACGGAATCCTTGATTGAGTTTATCATCAATCTGTGCCTGCATGTATGGAATATCTCCCATCCAAATCAACCCATTAATTGGAATCGCTTTTTTACCCTGAGTAAATGCTGATGGAAACAGGAGCTTTTTACCACCCGTTTTTAAATCCAGTAAAGCCATTTCTAAGCCAAAG
>PDZT01000074.1 GCA_002753105.1 Deltaproteobacteria bacterium YD0425bin50
CTTCTGTAATCATGAAAATACTTCCTTAATATCATTGACCGAATAAGGCGTATCTTCCTCTTCCATGCCCTGCATAGCAGAAGATAATGAAAATTCATGCCACTTTTTATCTTCATTTTTATCTTACTAACTTTGATATTATTAATATTGAAGTGAATGAAACGAATTTTTCTAATGAAGACAAAATTAGCTCCACCATAAAGGCAATGGTTAATAGTTATTTCGAAGATTACCCAATATATACTATTGATCCTAATGATGTTAAACAAAATATGACTAAGTTGTTTTTAAAAGATATTAGCGTTAAAGGCGATAATTTAGCATTACTATTATCATTATGATCTGTAACTGGAAAGAAGGGCGTATTGCACGCCCCTACATGCGTCTGCATTCAAATGTAAAATTGTAAAAAGAGGTTTGTTTATGAATACAGCAAGTTTTGAAAGTAAATTGTTACCTGATGGCCATTTATATTGCCCAAAGGAATTTTCTCAGAAAAAAAATGCTTTTTTTAAAGTGATTGTTAGATTTGAAACCGAATCAATAACGGAGAACAAAAGAACAAAAAATGAAGATAAAAAGTGGCATGAATTTTCATTATCTTCTGCTATGCAGGGCATGGAAGAGGAAGATACGCCTTATTCGGTCAATGATATTAAGGAAGTATTTTCATGATTACAGAAGGCCAGATCGTTCTGTTTAGGTTTCCTCAAACCGATCAACAGACTGGAAAATTTAGACCAGCCCTTATTATTCGGAAACTGCCAATGTATTACAATGATTGGTTAGTCTGTATGATATCTTCACATGTTGAGAAAGAAATATTAGAATTTGATGAGATAATAACAAAAAATGATCCTGATTTTATGGGTTCAGGTTTGAAAGTCCCAAGTCTTATTAGGATTGGCAAACTTGCTGTTGTCAGTGAACATATTTTCATTGGAAAAATTGGTCAGGTTGATAATCTAAGATTATCTCGAGTAAAGCGTAAGCTGTCTCAATGGATACTAGCTTCATAAAAAGTTCAGACGAGAAGTTATTGATATTTTATGATATTGCTAAGGATAAACTGTAGGAGGGAGACAAACCCATGACAATAACTTTATTGAATAACATCATAATGCATTGCTTTTGGGACTATAACTACAGTGTTCAGGATATTGAGAACATTATTGTCAATGGTACAAAACAGGAAAAGGTGTATGTGTTAAAAAAAATCATCTGTAATTCGAACGAATTTTTTAACGCGGTGAGCTTGTTTAACAAAAATGAACTCAAAGAATTGCTTACCAGCCTGCCGAATGGAAGTTTTAAATATGAATTTCAAAATATAAGGCTGATGGCTCTTAGAAATTATTATTTTGGTGAAGAAAATGCTCCAAAACGATTACGCTGGTCATTACCATAAACTTTATACGTTTCAGGACAGACTGCTCGATATTATTTTTTCTTTGGATAATCTGTTCTATTTAACAGGCGGAACAGCGTTAACCCGTTTCCATAAGTATCATCATCGATACAGCGATGACTTGGATTTTTTTACAAACAAAAACAATCGCTTTAAGTCTGAATTGAGAGAATTGATGGATCTGTGCAGGGAAAAAACAATTGATTTTAATATAACCGTAGAAAGTAAAGATTTTATCAGAGTCTTATTTAAAGACAAAGATAACCTGCTTCAGGTCGATTTTGTAAATGACTATGTGCAGAGAAGCGAAAAGCCCATTTTAATCAATGGATATAGAATTGATACGATTAATGAGATTATATCCAATAAGTTTGGAGCAATATTGAATAGAGATGAGCCTAAAGATATTGCTGATCTTATAGAAGCGTATAGACAGGGTTATAAGGATTGGAAAAAAGCGTTGGATATGGCCCAATTAAAACAAGAATTTGCTATGGAAGAGCTGATTGTTCGATTGGAAACTTTTCCAATACAGTTTTTGGAAAAAATTAAATATGTGGATGTATCCACTAAAGAATTTCATTTAGTCAATGGAAAATCCATTTTATTGCAGATATTCAGATAAATAATCGCAAAGATGAACGAGATTGTAGTGAAATGATAGGAACAAAAAAATGGCATTGATCATCGTTTGGAATAAAAGTCAAAATTAGAATTGCTGGTATATTTGGAAATAATACTTGAGTTAGACAAAGCTATCAATATAAGAAAAATAAAATTTCATCTTGATAAGAAAAAAAATCTATGAAGACAATTTACTGTTCAGGGCCTCTATTTTGTCCAGAAGAATGCGCATGTATGAAAACGATTTCTGATGTTCTGGAGCAAGAAGGATATAGAACCTTTCTGCCTCAAAGAGACGGGATAGAGGCGTATGTTCTGAGAGCTGAAAAAGACCAGAAGATATCTCAGCATCTGTTTCAACAGATCAAGACATCTATGAGTAAAGCAATTTTTGCCTTTGACATATATCAACTGATCGAGTGTTCTGATGGTCTTGTCATGAATATGAATGGTCGTGTTCCTGATGAAGGCGCAGTAGCCGAGACGGCTATTGCGTTTGCTATTGGTAAACCTGTTGTTTTATATAAAAATGATCATCGTAGCTTATTGTATGGTTTAGATAATAGTATGCTGCTGGGACTGGCATCTTCATTTAATTATGTTACTCATTTTTATGATATTCCAAAAGCATTTGCCTGTGAATTTAAACACGTTAAAGATAAATTTCCATATCAGGGAAATGCCATTCCGTTTAATGTTCAAAAAATTGTATCTTATGGGCGAAAAATATCACGATTTTTAGATGTAATTCAATTTTTTAAGTTAAAACATGAGGACGAATATCTTGATAGACTTCAACAATTATTGAATGCGTTCAGCTCTTCTGAACTGAATGATAAGGAGCAAAACCATAATGAGACCAGCTAACCAAAAATCATTTTTACTTAAAACACTATCTATCTCATTACTTATCGCCAGCGTCATTTATTCATTACTTTATGCAACAGATTCAACGAATCAAAGTATGTATCCATTTTATCCGTCGTTAATTCAATGGAAAAAAAGTGATGTTGAGTTTAAACCACCTGAAAACTGTGCGGACTGTCATGCAGAGAAATATGAAGAATGGAATGGATCAGTTCATTCCATGGCATTTCAAGACCCGATATATCATGGTGAATTAAACAAAGCACGACAATCTGCTGGAAAAGATATTGCCCGACAATGTGAAGGATGCCATACACCGGTTGGCATGATCACTGGAGAAATTAATCGTTCGGATTTTAATAAGCTAGGGCCAGTAGCCTCTTCGGGTGTATCCTGTGATGTGTGTCATTCCATAAGCGGGCATACACACTGGCAGACACCGTATCATCAGCCTGAAAATGGCTCTATGATTTTAGAAAATGGCCAAAATACCCCGAATGGAATGATGCCGGTTAAGCGTGGCCCATTAAAGGCAGATGAAAATTGTGGTGATGAATTTCATGTATGTGCAGAATCTTCTTTACATAAATCCACTGAACT
This sequence comes from Deltaproteobacteria bacterium YD0425bin50, assembly GCA_002753105.1. Classification (GTDB taxonomy): domain Bacteria; phylum Desulfobacterota; class Desulfobacteria; order Desulfobacterales; family YD0425bin50; genus YD0425bin50. Next base: position 3,500 of record PDZT01000074.1, read on the forward strand.
TTGCGCATCCTGTCATCAGGTAAATCATTATGAAGTGCATACACCTCTTGAGGCAACGTACATGGAATGGAAAAATGGGCCATATGCTGTCAATGGAATTACCTGTCAAGATTGTCATATGGTTGAATTACCGACATTTATGCGTTCAGCAGACCACTTTGAAAAACCCAAACAAGGTGACTATCGACATTATTTTTCAGGTGCCAATTTCACTTTGTATTCGATGCTTCAACGGGCAGCAGAACGCGTTCAAGATGAAACCAAACTTGCAAATGCAAAACGACAATATGACATGGCAGTAAAAAGACTTCAATCCTGTGCTGACATAGAGGTTACGCCGATATATACCAACAAAAAAATTGAACAGGTTCGTATTCGGGTAAAAAATATCCGCGCAGGGCATAATTTACCCACATCTTTAACTACAGTTCGGCAAGTTTGGCTTGAACTTACTGTAAAAGATGCAAAAAACAAAGTTGTTATGGAAAGCGGACTTGTTACAAAAACAGGTGAGCTTCAAAGCAATACACGGATATTTAATTCAGAAGGAATGGGAAAAAATTTACAATTTTCATATAATCCTTGGGAAATTATCGCTTTTTCTAAACACGATACCATTCCCCCCAAAGGCTTTAAAGATGTGTATTTCCCCTTACATGTACCTGAAACGATCCAGACAGTTTCAGTTGATGTGAAATTGCGGTATCGTATTGCGGATCAACACCTTGCTGATTTATTATTAAAATCTGTCCCAGCAGATATTGATTTGAACAAAATTTATGGTATTAATCAGGTGTCTCCCTTACCTATTGTCGATATGCTCCATAAACAAATAAATATTCAAAACAAATTATAAGGAGTATGGGGTGCTATTCAATTTTTTTTCCTCACCAAAAGTGCCGATTCACATATTAATGGAACAGGCTGAAATATTAAAAAAATGTACATCTGAATTTCAACACGCAATTGATCATTTTTTAAAACAGGATATCAACCCGTTTTATCATCATACTCAGGAAGTAACCCAACTTCAGGATCAATCATCCTTGATCAAAGATGGAATTGGTTTTTCTACTGATGATAGAAAAAAAACACCGAAAATTCCTAAAATCAAGTACGAATTTTTTCACTATCTTAAAGAACAAGATGATGTCATGGATAGTTTAAAGCTGACTTTATACATCTTATCTTACCGAAGTGAACAAGGGCTTGATTTTCCATTAAAAGCAGAACTCTTCAGTTTGATTGAATCAGTCATGGGATGTGTCAGGGAATTATACGTGATGATGAGTGATGCCTCTTCGTATTTTGATGCTCATTCTGAAGTTGAAGTGTTAAGAAAAACAATTGTTCAACATATACAAAATCTTCATGAAAAAGAACATGCAGCCGATCTCTTAGAACATGAAATAAAACAAAAGGCATTTCATCTTGGTTGTGAAGCAGGTTTAGTATTTTATCTACTATGGCTGGCTGAAGTGATTGGTTCAATTGCAGATCATGCTGAAAATGTTGGAGATATGATGGAATTGATTATTGCAAATTAAATCTAACCATCCATAACAAATATTGAAATAAAGGATGGGGTTATGGATCATGATTATTTTATGCAACAGGCATTATGTGAAGCTGAAGATGCTCTAAATAATGGCGAGTTTCCTGTTGGATGCGTTCTTGTTTATCATAACCGTATTATTGTAAAAAGCAAACGTTCAGGTTCTACAGGTCTGAATCCAAATGAAATTGATCATGCAGAAATGCTCGCAATCAAACAACTTTATTCCTTAAACCATAGCACTATGCTTCATCATGATATCACGCTGTATTCAACACTTGAACCCTGTTTAATGTGTTTTGGGGCAATTATACTGTCCGGAATACGAAAAATTGTATATGCCTATGAAGATGTTATGGGAGGCGGAACGCGTTGTAATCTGAAAGAGATGCCTCAATTATATCACGATCACCCATTGGAAATCATTCCCACTATTTTACGAAAACAAAGTATTGATTTGTTTAAACAATTTTTTTTAAATCCAAATCATATGTATTGGCCAAAGAGTTTACTTTCTGACTACACATTAACCCAATCTTAATCCATAAGGAGATAGCGACATGGAGATATTTTTTGATCCTCAAGCATGGATAGCGCTCGTAACCCTGACTGCTTTAGAAATTGTCCTTGGAATTGATAACATTATATTTATTACGATTCTGGCTGGAAGACTCCCGGCATCAGAACAAAACAAAGCCAGAAACATCGGATTAGCTTTGGCCATGATCACCCGCATTATTCTTTTATTTTCAATTACACTGATTATGCGATTAACTCAGCCATTATTTACGATGTTCTCTTATGAAATTTCTGGTAGAGATATTATTTTACTGGTTGGTGGTTTGTTTTTACTTGCTAAAAGTACATTAGAAATTCATGCCAATTTAGAAGGTGAGGAACATCATGAAGATGGAAGCGTTTCTAAAGCGAATACTTCCCTACAAAGTGTTGTATTCCAAATTATGCTGCTGGATATTGTCTTTTCATTGGATTCTGTAATAACAGCCATTGGGCTTTCAAATCATTTACCCGTGATGATTTTGGCGATTATGATTGCGGTTGTGGTAATGATGTTACTTTCAGGAGCCATCGGTCGTTTTGTTGAAGAACATCCGACCATTAAAATGCTTGCGTTAAGTTTTCTTTTACTTGTTGGGTTGACGTTAATGGGTGAAGGCTTGGATTTACATATTCCTAAAGGATATGTCTATTTTGCAATGGCATTTTCAATATTTGTAGAAATGTTAAATCTGAGAATACGTAAAAGAGCCATTCCCGTTCATTTACGAAAGCACCATAGCGTAACATCATAAAGGAATATATTTTTTACAATCAAGGTGAACCAATGACCATAGAGGATGTCGCGCAATTGGCAAGTTATTATCCAGTGCAGTTATTGGCTTATTTTTCTATTCCGCCAGTACTTTCATGGATCCTTGGTATTTTTCAAAGAAACCGTGTAGTTGTTGGAATAAAGAAATATGTCTATTCGTTGCTGATTTTTTTGGTTACTATTCCGGGAATAGTTTCTTTATCACTTACAGCCTATCTGATATTTTTTAGTAGGCAAAATCTGTTAAAACTGAATATTCTTATTTATTTTCTTCCGATTATTTCGATGATTGTTACGTTGGCTTTTATTGGCAGAAAAGCTGATTTCGACAGTATCCCCGGATTTGATCGCTTATCAGGTCTAATGGCGTTAATTGCCGTTACATTTTTCATCATTCTGTTGATATATAAAACAAGGATATTTGTCGTATTTTATGGATCATTAGAATATTTGCTAATTATTGGTGTGATTTTATTTGTACTGCTTCAGAGGGCTGCTGCCAAACTGTTTAAATAAAAAACAAATGGGGCATATTCTGATTGAATATGCCCCACAGTATTTTTAGATTTTATTATCGTTTCATATTGATAACTTCACCAAACATGGTATCGACTGTGGTAATGACTTTTGAGTTAGCCTGATATCCACGCTGAGTCGTAATCATTCTAACAAATTCAGTTCCAATATCCACATTTCCCTGTTCAAGCGTATTTGAAGAAATGCTTCCTAAACCAGTAGCTCCGGGTTTTCCAGTAATCGCAACGCCACTTTCTCCTGTTGCTGTGTACATATTTCCGCCTTCTTTATTCAACTGAGATTCATTTAAAAACTGAGCAAGTGCAACTCTGTAGAGCGGGATAAGCTGGCCATTTGAAAAAATACCGGTAATGGTTCCTTCTGAATCCACATCCACGCCTTTTAAATCCCCAGACCCATACCCATTGCCTGATTGAAATGTAGTTGCCGAAAGTCTTGCGTATTGGGTTGATGTCAGAGTATCACTTGTAAAATTCCCAAATTCATCGCCTTTACTCCCAATATCAAACGCGATTTTTGTTTCTGTATTGGTTTCTTCGCCTCCTAAAAAATCTACAGCGAATTTATAATATGGCTCGGTTGATGTCAGTTCTTTTGGTTCCCATGAGGTAGAACCTTCGACACCAAATGTAATGCTGCTTGCTGAAGTGAGTGATTTTTCAAATGAGAAAAGAACATCCCCTTCATCATCTCCATCCATAGAAATAAGGACTTTATCTTTGTCGCCATTTACTATTTTTGCACTAAAAGGGGTTACACCCGGTGTATTTGCATCATATTCAGGAGGTATAGTCATGGTCCATGCACCGGCAGTGGGATCCCATGTTAATGTAAAGGGTGTATCGCCAGTTGAACGTGCTAATGCATTAAAATTCAACACTTCCATTTTAGCGTTATCTTTTGCAATTATTTCGCCCGGATTTGTAGGTGCTTTTGGAGAGTAACTTAAATTTACAATGTTTTGAACGTGTAAATTTCGAGGATCGTTAATATCAAAGGTAATCGCATCTGTTCCACCGGGAACTGCAGGTTTATCAAGCATAATCGTTAAATCAGCTTCGAAATTGCCATCTGCATCAGCTCCGTCTAAATCAATAACTACCTTGCGATCATTACTTAGATTATCAATAACAATTGCGTTGGGATAACTGGCTGGTGGAGCTGCCCCAGTTCCCGGATCCGTAATTGTCCATACATAAGGCCCTTGTGCGCCAACCCCAGCTTCATCATAAGTCAGTTGAAAATTATATCCATCTCCACCTCCAGTTCCCCCTTTACTTTCAAATTTATCATAGTTTCCAATAATGAATCGGATATCATCACGCTCCATCGACGCTGGGGGTCTTATATTGCCAATCCGACCTGTAAAGGTGTCCATAGTTACTCCTGAGATAGCGCCTGTATTTGAAAAAGAAATCGTTCCTCTTGCCAATAAACCTGATGAATCACTTTCCATTGCCACATTTCGTTTATCTTCACTTGGATCACATGCAACGACATATTCCCATTTGGTCTTATCAATTTTATCATAAAAAATACTTACATCATGGGTACTTCCTAATGAATCATATACTTTCACAACGGTTTGATATTGAAAATTCGGTTCAATGATCGGAGTTTTTGAATATTCTTGTTTTTCTGCATCCCAAGCATCCCATGCATTCGCAACAGAAGGGGTAGAACTATCTGTCCGTGAATCCAGATTGGTGATAACACGAATTTTATCGCTAGCGCTTGGCGCAGATGAAAACGATTCTAATACCACATCTTTTACAGCACCAAGTTCATCACCAGTCTCCTGCTCAAGCTCCCATCCCTGCACAATCATACCCGTAGGATTTGTCAGATATCCATCTTTATTAAACCTAAAATTTCCTGCGCGGGTATAGGCATTCGTCGCCTTTTCAGGATCGCGCATGATAAAAAAACCTGAACCAGAAATAGCAAGATCAGTCATAATTCCAGTGCTTTCCATTGACCCTTGAGAAAAATCTGAAGAGACATCCCCAATGGTCATACCTCGTCCAACTTGGGCTGTACCTGCTTGTGTTGCAATGTTTTGACTTAACAAATCCTGAAACACAAAACGGCTGGCTTTAAATCCAACTGTATTTACATTGGCCACGTTATCGCCGATTACTTGTAAGGCATTGCCAATATTGTTCAGCCCACTCACGCCTGTAAATAAAGAACTGTTTAAACCCATAATACACCTTCCTTATTTTTTATATATTATCTTAACTTATTGATTTTGATAAGTGACCTTTGTTTGTTTGCGTTTTTTTTAATCATAATCAGCATATAATATGCCATTTGAAGAGAAAAACAAAATATTATTATTATTTCAATAAGTTAAATAAAATGAAAGCGATGTAGATATAAATGAAGTTGATAATTTTTCCTTACGTTTTTTTGAAATAGGAAAAAAATGCCTATTGAATTATGATGGGCGTATTCTTGATTTACACCCCTATACATTTTTATATTGACATATCCCAAGATATTGCTGTTATTATCTGATAAAAGAAAGCTAATTTTTTATGATAAATGCAATGGGCGATACCATAGCAGGAATAAATCAAAAATCACCTCAACAACCTATCGAAATGGAAGTCATTATTAAACAACTTAGAATAAGGATAAATTGATCATGTTATATGGGAAATATCAGTTTATTTGTCGTTTTGAAAAAGAAACGATTTTGCCTGAATATAAAGGCTCTACCTTACGAGGCGTATTTGGTCATGCCCTTAAAAAAGTAATTTGCGCCTTAAAACGTCAAACCTGTGATACCTGCCTGTTAAAACAAAAATGTCTTTACTGTGTTATTTTTGAAACCAATCAAGCTATAGAATCCAAAGATTCAAGAATAGCAGCACCGCCCCATCCGTTTGTCATTGAACCCCCGCTAACGACTCAAACTCATTTTTCAAAAAATGATACTCTTGAATTTCAACTTATTCTTTTCGGTAATATTAATCATCAGCTCCCGTATTTTATTTATGCATTTGACCAAATCGGAAAGATCGGTATCGGTAAACATATCCATGGTCAACAAGGACAATTTGTACTCGAAAGCGTAAGCCGTGATCAGCTTATGATTTATTCAAATTCTGATCAAAATATCCAAATTCCAAATGCGTTTCAACCGCTTGTTTTATCAGATGTAACTGAATATCCGGACACAGAATTGAACCTAAACGTTATTTTTGAAACTCCGCTTCGGCTTAAATTTGAAAACAAACTCAACGCAGATATTCCATTTCATGTATTTGTAAGAAGTTTACTGAGAAGAGTTTCCTCTCTTTTAAATGTGTATGGACAAGGAGAACCTGATATTGATTATCGGGGAATAATAAAAAGAGCAGAACAGATAAACATCATCCACAACAATCTTAAATGGGTTGACTGGCGTCGTTATTCCAATCGTCAGGATAAAGAGATGCTCATGGGCGGCATAATTGGAGAAATCACTTACAAAGGTCATATTGGAGAATATATGCCTTTGATAGAATTTTGTTCAACCGTTCATATCGGAAAACAAACCACCTTTGGCTTAGGAAAATTCAAGGCAGAGATACACAACAGTATAGTAACTTAATAGAGGTGAAATGCAGTTAGATGTATTATTCGAAAAAAAAATTTTAACATTTTCCGTGGTTAGATGACAGATTATTAGGGTAAAAAGAACTTGAAACTTCAAATAGTTCATGGTATTTTACATATAAAAATAGTTATTGATAAATCACTTGACTCTTTTATTTTATGGAGGTGATATGGAATTTTATATCTCAAGATTCAAAGATATTGAGGAAAAAGAATTTGAAGTGGAAGTGGTTACGCCTTTATTTCTTGGCGGTGCTGATACTAAAAAAGCAGAATTACGGATTCCTTCATTCAAAGGCGCGTTGCGGTTTTGGTGGAGAGTGATATATGGAAGTGATGACATAGAAGATATGAAAAAGCGGGAAGATGAGATTTTTGGGTCAACAGATAGAAAAACCAGTTTTGATCTAAAAATATATTCAATGACGGATTGTTCACCTAAATTATCTAATCTGCCTAAAGGCAAAGAATTCAAAGTGCAAAGTAAAGGTAAGACCTTTCATCTCGGAATACTTGATTACCTTGCCTTTGGATTACGAGATTTTAGAACTGGCTATACGAAAGAACATATTCCAGACAAAAACAAATTTAAGCTAACATTGGTAATCAAAAATAAGAACGCGAAAGGTGAAATTGAAAATGCATTTAGAATGCTTGTTTATTTTGGAGGAATAGGCGCCAAAAGTCGTAATGGATTCGGCTCTTTATATGTGCCTAATTTGCAGCCATTTCAAAATAAAAATTTGTTTAACTCCACATCATCAACTAAAGATTTTACATCTCTGAGCAACAAATGTATTCTTTTTAATCAGTTCAGTCCAGTCAACGATTGGACTCAGGCTCTATCAGAAATCGGTATGGCTTATAAAGATGCAAGGTTAAGCATAGAAAGAAAACATTCCTATGAAAAGCGATTATTGATTGCAAAACCTATTGTACAGGCTCGCAATAACGATCGCCATTCCAAACCTTACTTTCTTCATGTGAGCAAACTGCCAAACGGCAAATATCAGGGACAAATTTTGTTTATGCCATACAACTACTATGAACCTGCAAAGCGAGCAGAGTACTTTAAAACCTGTGAAAAGATGAATAATAAATTAAGAGAACTATCAGGAGGCGCCAAATGACATTTACAACACCTGATTCCACCTACTGGGAAAACAAATTAGCAGCGTACCTTCATGACCCTCTTGATAAGGTCTTTCAAATATCTGGACATGAAAACAGAGCGGCCATATTTCTTGATAAATACGGAATTCCAAAACCGAATGACGAATTCTGGAAAAAAGCGGATGGCATTGCTGCCGGGTTTGAACGTGGACAAGTACCAAGTTACAGTACAGACTCAACCAAGAATGGTTCTGTTGATTTTATAAAAAATCCGGTTATCTCGCATCCTACATCAGAAAAAGCACAGCTAAAAATAAATATTCCTGATGCAGCATCACAAAAAGATAAAAATATACATGATAAACTAATTGAATTCATCAAAAAAGACATCGGTATGAAAGCGGGTCAGGGTGGATATTCTGATCAATTCAAAGGAGAGGAAAAACGATTTGCGATTGCACGTTTTTTATATACGCATTTGGTTCTTCGATTCAAATTAGCCGAAAAAAATGTGGGTGGCTTAGGCGCATTCTGGCATCGCATCCCTGCGGATACACGATTCCCAGACCATTCAATATGGCAGCATAACGCTCTATGTTCAGCGTTATCTTCATGTATTCAACTTTCAGGAAATCATTCTGAAATCGGGATCATGGTGTTTAGTATTACGCCAGTTCAGTCCTTTATTGCCAAAGCAAGAAAACTCCGCGATTACTGGACAGGATCAGTTTTGTTATCATGGCTTGCTTTTGAAGGAATGCGCTGGGTGATTGAACATCTTGGGCCTGATCATATCCTGTATCCATCGTTAATTGATCAGCCGTTAGTCAATGAATACATGAAAAAAGAATGGAAAATATCTGAAGCTGGTTTTTTAGAACCACCCAACGATATTGCTTCATTTCCAAACAAATTTGTTTTTCTGATTCCCATGAATCATGCTGAAACTATTGCAGAAGACATCAAAATACAGATTCAAAGCGCATGGAAAAACCTATATGAAAAAGTGTATGATACGTGCATATCCAAGCTGGATTCTTTTTTGTCAAATGAAGCAAAAGAGTATGTGAAAACAATTTTTGACAGGCAAAACAGTACGTTCTGGGAATTACAATGGTCTGCTTCGTATCTGCTTAAAGAACAAGACAAGCCAGAAATAGACCAGCTTATTCCAGAAAAGGCTTACGAAAACCCTTTTGCTGTTCTTAAAGTATTCAATAAAATTATCGAAGATAAAATTTACTATGAAAAATCAGGGCAAGGGGTTTTATATTCTGTAAGTCACTTGCTTGCGCAATCAGCTCTGGCTGCTTCTAAAATTAAAAAAACAGTTACACGCCATACTGAAACCGGTGAAAAATGTCATTTATGCGGTGAGTTTGAAGTAGTGCATCATCAACAATACAAGGGAACAGGTTCTGCAAATGAGTATAAAGAAAATACAAAGAAGTTTTGGCGTGAACTAAAATTGAAATGGGATGGTGATGAAAAAAGTCAATTGGGCTTTAATTTGAATAAAAATGAAAAATTATGCTCAATCTGCCTGATAAAACGCATGGTTTATGAGGCGATGAAAGTTAATAAAAATTATATTCTTCATAATGTTTTCAAGAATCAACATTTATTTCCATCTACAACATATATAGCCCTTACTGATTATTTTGAAAGAAAAAATATTCATGATGAAAAAGAGAGAAGAAAAAAAGCTCAGGAAATCCATGAAAAGTCAGATAGTAAAACCGACAATCAAGACCGATATTTCGCGATACTTCTGATGGACGGCGATAATATGGGTAAATTAGTCAATGGAGAAACGTTAGCCTCAACATGGGAATCTATTATGCATCCCGAAATTGTTGAACGCCTTAAAAAGCCAGAATTTGAAAAAAAATTTCATGATAACTGGCAAAAAATTTATAATCAGTATCCTAAACGCTTATTAACTCCAGCGATTCATGCGGCTATTTCTGAATCACTCGGTGATTTTTCTCTGTACGGAGTGAGTCGTATTATTGAAACTCATCAAGGAAAACTGATCTACGCTGGCGGCGATGATGTATGCGCTGTTTTGCCAGTTCAAACCGTATTGAATGCCGCTGAAGAGATTCAGCAATATTACACATCTACCTATAAATTCATTCAAAAACATAAAGAGCCTGAAGACATTGAGAAATCATGGTCACCTAAGCCCGGTAAATTATCCATCAATTTAGGTAAAGGTGATGGTATCTCTATTTCAGCCGGTATTTTAATATGTCATCACAAAGAAAGTCTTACTCAAATGATAGCCAACGCACAGTATCTGCTTAAACATAAAGCAAAAACTGAAGCAAAAAGAAATGCGTGCGCCATTGAATTAAGAAAACGATCCGGTGGGTCACGGTATTTTGTCCGCAAATGGAATGATCATGAAGCGTGGGAATCATTCTCTGAAATTGGCAGAACTATTAAAAGCAAACACAAAGCGCAGGTATCTTCGTCAGTCGTGTATCGGCTTGAACAATTGAGAGATGGAATTGAGGCTATTCTTAAACAACCTGATTGGAGAACAATGCTTGAATCTCTCATTGTTAAACAACTTGATAAATCATCATTGGGAGATAAAAAACATCAGGAATCGTTTGCAAAAAAAATGGTGGATATTATGGTTTATAAAACAAGTACAGGGAAATATGAATATCAACCTGAAGGGCTGATTATTGCCGCATTTATGGCAAAAGGAGGCGAAAATGACTAACTGGTATCAATTCGAGCCTGTTGACACGTTGTATTTTAGAGGCGCTGAACCTATGAATCTTGGAGAAAACCATACCACATCGCATGTATTTCCTCCACCAGCTCAGACCCTTTCTGGCGCATTGCGTACATCGGTATTGATGCAGCAATCCATTTCAATCGAAGCGTATGCCAAAGGTAAAGCGCCTAAAGAAATTTATGATGCTATTGGCAAAGGAGGAGAACGCGCTCCGTTTGACCTGATTGGACCTTTTTTTCTTGATAAAGAAATCTATATTCCTGCGCCATACTCATGGTTTATGGAAAAAAACAGCAGCGATAATAAAAATGACAAACTTGAAATTGTTAAAGGAAAATTCTTACAGTCTCGGCTGCTAAAATCAGAAAAGCCTGACTTCATTTGGGCAAAAGCCAAAAATCAAGAGATGGTTTCACTGGGTGGAATGTGGATACAACACCAAGACCTGTATTCAGACAAAACATCTATTGTTGTTAAAAAAAGTGAGGCTTTTTTTGAGAATGAGCCAAGAACCGGCATTGCTCTTGAAAAAAACCGAAAAGTACGTGAAGGCCATCTGTATTCCTTCAATCATGCTCGTCTCAAAAAAGAAGTCAGTATTATTTTTGGAACAAATAAAACATTGCCGATTCAGGATCAGGGCGTATTAAAAATCGGAGCTGAACAACGATTCGGCTGGTATAAAAAACTGACTGGACAGACGATACAGTTTAACGGCACTGGAAACTTTTTTGTATCTCTTTCGATTATGGAAGGCTCTGAGGATGTAAACCGGTCTGTTGTTGCAACAGGAAAAATTTTATATTTTGGCGGTTGGGATTTGCATACAGGGTTTCATAAACCCATGAAAGGTTTTTTCCCAGCCGGAAGTGTTTTCAATAAAAAAATTAATAATCACTTTGTAGCCATAAAGGGGGTAGAATCATGCTAAAAAAAGAACTGTTTTCCATTTGTACATTTTATGCGATTTCACCAATTCATGCAGGCAGTGGTGCTGCAACTGCAACGGTTGATCTTCCAATTCAGCGGGAAAGACATACTAATTGGCCACATATTCAGGCATCAGGCGTCAAAGGCGCATTGAGAGATCATTATCGAGCATTTGCTGGTGAAAAACACAAAGACACAATCAATTTTATTTTTGGCTCGGATAAAGGCAATGATCAAAATCAAGCAGGCTCTGATGAAGATCATCCGGGTGCTATTTCGATTTCTGATGCGAAACTCCTTGCTTTTCCAATGCGTAGTAATATAGCGCCGTTTGTTTGGGTGACGTGTCCGTCGGTTTTGAAACGATTAAAAAATGATCTCGATTTTGCAAAATTCCCTTCTTTTCCCGATGTTCCACCTGTTAGCAAAGAAACTGCGTTTTCATTAAGCGGAAATTTTTCTGGACAAATTGTGCTTGAAGATGCTGTTGTAACGGTTCCCAGCGTAAATACTCAATTTAAACTTCCCGAAGGATTCCCTACGCTTGAAAGACTTCTATTTATTTCCGATGAAATGTTCGATTACTGCGTTTCCTCCTGTACTGAAATACAGACACAGATCAAAATCGACTCAAAAACTGGCACAGCGGCTGACGGCGCTCTAAGATATCAAGAACTTTTGCCTGCTGATACACTAATGTATTCAATTATATATTACAGTCAATCCTCTGGACTTAATGAGATTCAGGCAAACACCATACAATCGCATATTGAAGATGTCATTAAAGATTTTATCCAAATTGGCGGCGATGAAACGCTTGGCAGAGGTATTTGCAAAATATCATGGATCAAAAGTACAAGTAATTCTAAAGGAGGTGCGAAATGAGAACACTTGGACAAAAGAGAGCTGAGTTTGCATTACATAAAGTTACCAGTATTTCTGCTGATAAAAAAGATAAATTCAAGTCTTTTTCTGCTGGAGCGCCTTCTATGATCTTACAAAATGGTTTTGGTCAAGCGCTTGCTTTTTGGCTTTCAAAAGGCAAAGATGAACATATAACCATGTTTGATATCATAAAAGAATGGCTTTCTTATGAAAAAGAAGAAAAAAAAAATAAATTTGTAAA
>PDZT01000439.1 GCA_002753105.1 Deltaproteobacteria bacterium YD0425bin50
CTGGCAGGATACATCCGACGTAAAGCGTCACTTTGTCGCATTCGCCTAGGTCTATAATCGGGAAATAGCATGAGTTGTCACCTTTATTCTTTTGAGATTTCTTCATCAGTTAAATAACATGCAGGGTCTGGTGCCCAGATATCACCGGTCATGGCTTCTGCACGTACACGGAAATTACCGCCACATATATCAAGCCAGCAGCATGTTGCGCAGCGTCCTGTGACATGACGTTTTTTTTCTTTCAGTTTTTTCATTAAGGGATTTGATGTATCCTGCCAGATTTCTGAAAATGGTCGGTCTTTGATATTGCCAAACGTGGTATAACGCCAAAACTGATCAGCATAGACTTCACCATTCCAGCCAATACAACCGATTCCTCTCCCAGAATTGTTTCCTTCATTCATTTTTAAGAGTTCTAAGACTTCAGATGCTCTTTTAGGATTTTCCCGTTTTAAACGCAAGTAGAGATAAGGGCCATCTGCATGGTTATCGACTGTGAGTACTTCGGTGGGTTTGCCTCTCTGATGCAATGACAGGGTTTTATCCATAATCAGGTCTAATACCTGTCGTGTTTCAGCATGAGATAAGTCATCATGGACAAGCTGCGTACCTCGTCCCGCATATACCAGATGGTAAAAACAAATCCGTGGAATATGTTCTGCTTCAAGCAAATCAAAAATTGCAGGGATTTCAGATACATTAAATTTATTAATGGTAAAACGCAATCCAACTTTGATTCCATAAGACTGACAATGTCGAACACCATTGATTGCTCTTATGAAGGCCTTCGGTATTCCCCGAAAATGGTCATTGACTTTTTCCATTCCATCTAAACTAATGCCAACATAGGACAGACCGATTTGTTTTAAGGTGTGCGCAACTTCAGGCGTAATCAGTGTGCCATTGGTTGATATCACTGCGCGCATTCCTTTTTGAACCGCATAATAGGCTAATTCAGGGAGATCAGGTCTCATTAAAGGCTCTCCGCCTGAAAATAGAACGACAGGAACACCAAAATTTGCCAAATCATCGATCAGTGCTTTCCCCTGTGACGTGTTCAATTCATCTTCAGAAGCATGCGATGTGGCGTGAGCATAACAATGAATACATTTTAAATTACATCGTTGCGAAACATTCCATACCACTACAGGTTTTTTATCTGATGAAAACTGAAGCAAATGGGATGGTAAAGAAGCTGTTTTTCGTTCATATCTTAACGCATCTGAGGGTTCTACCGTTCCACAATATAACTTGGATATACCAATCATGTGTATTTCAAACTCCACTATGTTTATGCAATAGCCTGATATTCTTCTTTAATAAGTCTATTCAGATATGCATTTGAGTCTATAAGGGATTCCCGGGAAATAAAAAAACGATTTTTCCCGGTTTTATCGCGGATTAATTTAAGTCCATATTCAAAATCAGTTTCGAGTTTATGTACAATATCTTCTAGTTCAATATCATGATGTACGAATTGTTCAATTAAAAAATCAATGGCATCCTCGTCAAATAGCAGGCTAAGTTCATGCGTATTTAAAAAATACTTTTCAATTTTTTTAACTTCGCCATAATAGATTTTTATTTTAGCTACGGCTTGTTCAATATCCGTAATGTTTCGCGAATAGTAATCGGCAATAAGCTCTATTCGGTTATCAGAATGAGATAATGCATATTTTGATGTGAGTCTGTCCCAATGTGCTTTCACGTATGAACGAATGCGGTCTTTTTCAATTTCTAAAATTTTCTGAAATTCACTTTCCCACAATTCCTTAGTTTCTTGGTTCTCAATTGCGAGTAACTGTTTTTCTGAATCGGTAATGATTGCCAATGTGGCTGGAAATACAGAAATATCTAACGAAGGCAATCGTTTTTCAAATAAAAGCAACGATTCTTCAATAACGCTGACTAAACCGCGTGCGCCAGTATTTTCTTTAAAGGCTTTTTCAGCAAAATATCGTAATACTGGATCATCAAATTTGATATCAATAGAATAGGCAGCGAAATCGAGTTTTTTCCCTAAAATAAGTGGATTATTTGGAGAAATTAAAATTTCAAAAAAATCATCTTCGGTTAATTTTTCAAACACGGTTTTAACAGGTAATCTGCCAATAAATTCAGATTCAAAACCAAATTCAACCAAATCTTCGGTTCGTACCTGTTTTAAAAATTGATATTTATCCTGAGTATTCGATGAAATCATCGAACCAAAACCAATTGGCTGTTTGGTAACTCGTTTTTTGATAATATCCGTAATACCTTCAAACGCACCGCTCATGATAAACAAAATATGTGCTGTATTGACAATGCGTTTATCCCGTTTGCCGGTTTTTTGATACCGCTCAATTTCCTGAATCATAGAAATAGGGTCATGGGGAACTCGCAGTTCTACATCTGTTTCTTCCATGGGTTTGAGCAACGCACGCTGCACCCCAGTTCTTGAAATATCTGCACCAACAATATGATGAGAAGAAGCGATTTTATCAATTTCATCAAGATAGATAATTCCGTATTGTGCAAGCTCAATATCATCGTTCGCCTCTCGTACCAAATCACGGATCAGGTCTTCCACATCACCGCCTACATAACCTGTTTCAGTGAATTTAGTCGCATCTGCTTTCACAAAAGGCACGCCGATTTTTTTAGCAATCAGTTTGACCATGTAGGTTTTACCCACACCGGTTGGACCTAGCATTAAGATATTGCTCTTAACATTACCCACAAAATTAGGCTGAGCTGTATCATTCAATTTGAGGTGCTTAATGCGGTTAAAATGAGTACATATTTTTGTAGATAATACTGCTTTCGCCTTGTCTTGTTTAATAATATACTGGTCTAAATAGGCAATTAATTCTTCAGGTTTAATATCAAAATTAATTTTTTGGGCAGGTATATCTGCTGATGGAGCATGCCCCATTGCAGTTTCTTGAGCCGCTACTGTTGGCGTAACAATTTTAATCGCACCGCCAAACCGTTTATGTAAAAATTCGCCTATTTCTCGTTCAATTTCTTTTGGATTGGGTATTTTTTCATCAATTGTATTTATCATCTTTAACAACCATTATGTTGACTAATTATTATTTAGGATGGCGTAGAAAATCGTTTCAGCCATGTGTTACTTTCTAAGAATACAACATAAGCAGTATTACGCATAAATCAAGACTTCAAGATTTATTTAACATAAAAGAGTACAAAAATATTAACATTTTGCAAATAATTTATTTATTAATAGAACTATTCTTGAATATCTCTTCATTTTATGTTTTAGATATATCGATCTAATTTTCGATGCTCCTTTTTTTTTATTTCTTTTTGAAGAAACAGTAAACATGGTGCCCCTGAATTTTTATAGACTGCAATTGAAGGCAATTCCCGTGATTTAAAATTCATGGATTTACAGCCGTGTGGGCATTGTGGATCCCAACTGACATAATAATGTTTGCACGACATCCGCCACATACGTTTTTATA
>PDZT01000075.1 GCA_002753105.1 Deltaproteobacteria bacterium YD0425bin50
ACTAAGGCATTTTAGAGAAATTAAACGAGCTTTTGACGTAATCGTTTTAGATCCGCCTAAATTTGCTGAATCCATGAGTCAGGTTGAACGTGCAAGCCGCGGATATAAAGATATCAACTTACTTGCTTTTCAATTACTTAAACCCAATGGCATTTTAGTTACGTTTTCATGTTCTGCAATGTTAAAAAGAGAATTGTTTGAAAAAATTGTAGCCGATGCAGCAATTGATGCCGGAAGGGATGCTCAGATTGATCGATGGTTAACGCAATCTGAGGATCATCCCTGTGCATTGAATTTTCCTGAATCAAGTTATTTAAAAGGCTTGGTTTGTCGAGTATGGTAATTTGATGGCCTTGATCATAGTTTCGCGGCCGGACATTATCGTTGTCGTGACAGAATTGTAGGGGCGAACCTTGTGTTCGCCCTCCAAAAGGGCGATGACAAGCATCGCCCCTACATTGTGGCCGAAACGATGATCAAGGCAAATTTGATATTTCATGAATAAGAAATATATTGCTATCTCATTTAAGATCGTGGTACATAGATAAACTTTTATAAAAATTAAAAATTAACATTATGGGTATGGAGGTGTTTTATGAATTTCTTACGGCTTTGTATTTTACCTATTAAAATTCCTATTATGATTGTCTATGCAATTGCTGAGGATATTTATTTAACTTTTAACAGACCTAAAGTGGAAGTAAACGAAAAAGATACGATTTGTGGTGGGAAGTATGAGATGTGAAGTCTGTACGTTTAGAGAAAGGACATACGAACGTTGAAAGAGATTCAAGGTATATTTAATCGGCGCCTTATTTTTGTAATGGGAAAAGGTGGTGTTGGGAAAACCACCGTGAGTGTATCCATTGGACTTGCTGCTGCGCGATTAGGAAAAAAGGTATTGCTTGTTGAAACGGGTAAAGCAGATACCATTGCGCCTTTTTTTCGAATGAATTCCCTTTCCAATATTCCTGTTGTTGTTCATGAAAACGTTTGGGCTGTTCGGGTTGACCCGCGTAGAGAGTTAGATGAATATGTTCAAGCACATGTGGGATCGTCCTTTATTGCCAAGCAGATTACAAATAGTAAACTTTATGATCATTTGGCAGAGGCTACACCCGGAATTAAAGAGGTCATGACACTCGGCCGGATTTGGCGTTGGGAACAATCCAAAGAAAAAAATGGAACGCTCACATTTGATATGATCGTGATCGATTCTCCGGCTACTGGACATGGATTAAGTCTGTTGAGGCTGCCTCAAACCGTAACTGAAATGGTTCGTGTTGGCCCCATCTTTTCCCAAACCAAAATGATTCTTGACATGCTTCAAAATCAAGCATTGACATGGTTAACGGTGGTAACATTACCCGAAGAATTACCCGTAAATGAAGCCATGCAGTTTAATACCATTTCGTCAAATGAATTAAACATGCCAGTCCAACTTTTTTTCTTAAACGGTGTTTATCCTCCCGATGCGTTTACACCTGAACAGGCAACCGATATCCTATCTCGTTTTGAAGAAGGAAAAAAACTTGGAAGATCAGATAGGTCTCAAATGGTATTGGATTCCGCGCGTCGATTGATTATTCGAAGACAACTTCAGGAAACCTATATTGAGCAAATGAAAAACCTCAATCATAGCCGGTTAATCGAAATTCCGTTTTATTTTATCAATCGATTAACAGTTACTGAAGCATTGGATATTGCTACCTTATTAATTAACAAATTAAATCATTCGGAATGATGATGAACCTATTTGATAGCATTGAAAAAAAACAAGGCCCACGAATTATTATTTGTTGTGGAAGTGGAGGGGTTGGCAAAACAACCATTTCAGCTTCTATTGGATTACATGCTGCCCTTTGTGGACTTAAAACAATGGTATTGACCATCGATCCTGCAAAACGTCTGGCGGATTCTTTGGGAATCACATCATTTGATTTTGAAATGCAGCAGGTACCCATAGACAAATTAACCGTAAACTCCCCGAAAAACGGTGGAGAATTATATGCCATGATGTTGGATTCTAAGCGGACGTTTGACAAGCTTATCATGCGATATGCAACTTCAGATGTTCAGGAATTGATCTACAAAAACCGATATTACCAACATATATCAAAAAATTTTGCTGGTTCTCATGAATATATGGCTATGGAAAAATTATATGAGCTATACAAAGAAAACCAGTATGATTTGATCGTGTTAGACACACCACCAACACGTCAGGCGCTTGATTTTTTAAAAGCACCTCAGCGTTTAATTGATTTACTAGGCCATAACTTGTTTTGGAAACTATTTCGTCCTTATTTTCAGGCAGGTAAAATTGGCTTTCGTATGCTTAGTGCTGTTGCATCACCGATATTACGTGTAACAGGTCAAGTGATGGGGACTCAGGTTTTGGATGACGTGAGTGATTTTTTCAGGTTATGGAATGATATGTTATTTGAAGGTTTCCGAGAGCGTGCAATGGCTGTAAAAGAATTGCTGTCAGGCCCTCAATCCACGTTTATGATCATCACAAGTCCAATGCGCGTTCCTATGATTGAAGCCATCGTATTTTATAAAAAATTGATTGAACATCGAATTCCATTTGGCGGTTTCGTGGTAAACCGCGTACATCCCTTGTATATACAGGATATTGATGATATTTTTCAATTGTCTGAATTTGAGGATTGGGATGACACGTTAAAGAATCGTTTGTTTGAAACGTATCAAAATTTTCAAAAACTTGGACAAAGTGATTTAAAAGCGATTGATGATTTGAAAAATATTATTGGTAAGTACACAGAAGTTCGAGAAATTCCTTTTTTTGAAACCGATGTATATAATTTTGATGGTTTGCTAAAAATCAGAAATAACATATTTCAAATACCCACTGAATGAGGTACAAAAACGATATGCAACCGCAACATGATCCGATGGTTCAATGTCAACCCTGTAATGTGATTCAGCAAAAAAAACAGGTTACCCCACCCTCTTTAACAATGCTTGCCTTAGAAACACGCGTTCTTGTAGAATTGGGTGCATTCCTTTCATGTATCCCACTACTTCGAAATGTACCCACTGGTGATGGCCATCCTGTATTGGTTTTTCCCGGATTTTGTACGGGTGATTGGTCAACATTAGCAATCCGTTGGTTTTTAAAGGATCGTGGATATGCAGTATATGGATGGAGATTAGGTCATAACTTAGGATTAAATAAGGCATTGGAAGCCCAGATTGTCCATCGTTTAATGAAAATATACGAAAAACATCAACGAAAAGTAAGCTTGGTTGGATGGAGTCTTGGAGGTATATATGCTCGTGAGTTAGCAAGGGTAAGGCCTGAATATATTCGATCAGTCGTAACTATGGGAACTCCATTTGCAAAATCATTTAAAAATACGAATATTTGGAAAGTATATGAATACTTATCCGGGCATCGGATTGATGATTTTAAAACTGAAATGATGGATCAATTAAAATCAGAACTCCCTGTACCCACGACCTCGATTTATTCGCAAACAGATGGTATTGTTTCCTATGACTGTTCATTACAAACCCAAACACCCATTAGTGAAAATCTCCAGGTACCCGCAAGCCATTGCGGCATGGTCTGTAATCCATTAGTTTTGTATGTGATTGCAGACCGACTGGCACAACCGGAAAACAACTGGCGTCCATTTGATTGCGAGTCGGGTTTGCGGAAATATTGTTACCAATCAACACTTGCCGAATCAACAGAACCTGCTTATGAACTCAGCGATTCTATGAGTCAATTTTCAGATAGTTATCCAGTAAGCCGATAATATTATAGCAACAGGCGGTTGATATTCGTATTCTACATGTTGGCAAGTATTTCCCTCCTTATGCAGGGGGGATGGAAAATTTTCTGTCTGACTTAATTCAGGAACAGAATAACTCTGGAATCAATGCCTCAGCTATTGTTCATCGAACTTCTGGGGCACAAAAAAAATATTCATGTTCAGAATACCCAATTTATTCTGTTCCTTCCTATGGCAGGTTCATATACGCGCCAATTAGTCCAACGTTCCCGATATACTTCAAAAAAATAATTGCACAAATTAAACCGGATATTATCCATTTTCATAAGCCAAATACATCTGCATTTTCAGCTATCCTATTGTCATCGGCAAAATCTATTCCTTGGGTCATTCATTGGCATTCAGATGTGGTATCATCCACAATTGACAAGCGTTTACAAATAGCTTACCGGTTATACAAGCCTTTTGAACACTACATGGTAAAAAAATCAAAAGCAATTATTACAACGTCTTCTCCATATCTTGAGTATAGTCAATCCCTTTCTCCATGGAGGAACAAATGTCATGTCGTGTCCTTGGGTGTTGATCCTAAGCGATTTGTGTTGCCTAACCCAGAACTGATTTCATGGGCAGAACACATGTGGCAAGATAACCATTTTCGGGTATTAACCATTGGACGGTTAACTTATTATAAAGGCCATGAGATATTAATTAAGGCTGCGTCTCTATTGCCCACTATTCAGGTAATAATCGTTGGTACTGGAGACACGTATTCAAAACTGAAGCATCTTATTCTGCAGTTGGGCCTCCAATCACGGGTTATACTCACAGGATTTTTAGATGAATCCAAGATGAATGCCTTGCTTTCTACTTGTAACTGTTTTTGTTTACCTTCTGTTGAACGGACTGAAGCTTTTGGACTTGTTTTATTAGAAGCAATGGCTTTTTCAAAACCTATTGTTGCCAGTAAAATTCCGGGTACGGGAATTGGTTGGGTGGTTTCCCACAATGAGACCGGATTGTGTATTCCTCCAGCAGACCCTTCTGCACTTGCTTCAGCATTGACATATTTGTCTGAATATCCAGAGATTGCTCAAAAAATGGGTAAATCTGCGTTATTACGGTTTAATCAGGAATTTCAAATCAAAACAATATCACAACGGATAGTGCAGATATATCAATCAATTGGGTGCTGATACTCTCGTCTTCGTCTCCCTAAAACATACCGAAATGCATTTTTTTTCACCAACCACAATAAATAGAGTGTCATGCAGTCAAGCAATAAGCAATTTTCCGCTTTATTTTTTTGATACATTTGAATATAGAGGTTTTTATAGTTTTTCAGAAAAGAATTTTGGCAAGGCAGCAGGGAGGAAGGTGTATACCTAATACATCGACGACCGATAACGCAGCAAAAAACTTTTCTGGAAAGCTATAGTTTTGAGTGGTCGCAACAATGATCAAAGTCCATCATAATCACGAAAAGGTAAATCTTATGAGCGATAGCATTATCACCCGTTTTCCACCAAGTCCTACTGGATACCTTCATGTAGGCGGTGCAAGAACTGCATTATTTAATTGGTTATATGCACGGCATATGAATGGGAAATTTATTCTACGAATAGAAGACACGGATACCAAAAGATCAACTCAGGAATCAGTTGATGCGATTTTACAAGGTCTTGAATGGTTAGGTATTGAATGGGATGAAGGCCCTTATTTTCAATCTGAACGAATAGATATTTATAAATCATATGTTCAAAAACTGATTGATACAGGCCATGCGTACTACTGCACCTGTTCTGAACAGGAAATTGAAGATATGCGACAGGAAGCCGTGAAAGCAGGAAAGAATCCGAAGTACAATGGCAAGTGCAGAGAAAAAGGACTTCCAAAAACAGACAATGCAGTGGTTCGTTTTAAAGTCCCTTATACCGGAACAACGGTTTTAAATGATGTGGTTAAAAAACACATTGTGTTTCAACATACAGAACTGGATGATTTTATTATTCAACGCAGTGACGGAATGCCCACCTATAATTTTGCTGTCATTGTCGATGATATCACCATGCATGTGAATACAGTAATCCGTGGCGATGACCATGTGAGCAACACACCTAAACAGATATTACTTTATAATGCACTGAATGAACCATTACCAACTTATGCGCATGTTCCGATGGTACTGGGTAAAGATAAAACGCGGTTGAGCAAACGCCATGGTGCTATGTCCGTAACAGAATTTAAAGATATGGGAATATTGCCTGAAGCATTGGTGAATTATCTTGTTCGACTCGGCTGGTCGCATGGCGATCAGGAATTTTTCACAAAACAGGAATTAATCGAAAAATTTTCCTTGAAAAACATCGGGTCTGCTGCTGGTATTTTTGACCATCAAAAATTAATTGCACTCAATGCTGCTCACATTCAAGCATCAGATATATCGTATCTTTGCCGATTAATGATTCCTTTATTGAACCAAATTGGCTGTAATGCAGAACAAGGTACTTTTTTAGAAAAAGTAATATTTACATTGCAAAAACGAAGTAAAACTCTTATAGAAATGGCCGATAACGCCCGATTCTATTACACGGATGCAGTTGTTTATGAAGATCAGGCGATTCAAAAATGTTTCACACCAGCATCAACACCTTTGATGGCTGCTTTACTTGAACAGTTAAAACAAATCTCTGAGTTTAATGAAAAAAATCTTGAATCGGCTTTTCACCGGGTAGTTGAACAAACCGGAGTTAAGATGAATCAAATTGCTCAACCCATTCGCGTAGCTTTAACTGGAAAAACAGCAAGTCCGGGAATATTCGAAATCATCGAAATTCTTGGTCAAGATAAGGCAATGTCTCGAATCGAAAAGGCGATAATGTATATTAACGAGCATCATTAAGGATCACGGATTCAACAGATTACTCAGATTTCACGGATGTACGCACTATAGACTTTCAGATAAATAATTTCACGGCGTTATCAGTCGGAGATATACTAAAATGTATTATCTCCTCCCTCTAGCCTTGTGAAATGAATTATCTGAAAATCTATATGATTCCGTGTAGTCTGTTAATCTGAGTAATCTGTGATTCAGACAATTGATCATGCCAAAAACAGGGATCACACTCTATGCAGGATGAACGTACAGAAGAACTTAAACAACTCAACGATAAACTCAATCTCGAAATTCTAAAACGTAATGAGATTGAAGCTGAGCTCAGGGAAAGCCAATTCAAATTACACACTATTTTAGAACATAGCAGTAATTTGTTTTATATACATACGGCTGATCATGTATTAACTTACGTAAGTCCTCAAACTCGTGATTTATTAGATTGTGAACCTGAAGATGCCATTATACACTGGCCAGAATTTGTTACAAGTCATCCTGTCAATGAAAAAGGATTTAACATTACCCAAAAAGCGATTGATACTGGAATTCGTCAGCCAAGTTATGAATTGGAATTGATTGGAAAAAAAGGCCGAAAAATTTGGGTTATGGTTAATGAAAGTCCAATACTTGAGAATGGAAAAACCATTGCAATAGTAGGGGCTTTAACTGATATTACTCAGCGTAAAGCTGCAGAAGATGCCTTAAGAGACTCAGAAAAACAATACCGGTTACTTTTTGAATATGCACCTATGGCGATTTTTATCGTTCAGGGTGCACATATACAATTTTCAAATCCCAAGGCATTGGAAATGCTTGGATATCATGACCATGAAATTCCGCAGATTCCCCTCAATTACATTGTTCATCCTGATGACCACAACATTGTTTTTACTGTGTTGAATAATCATGAAACCCAAAACCTATCGTTTCGGGTCTTATCTAAAACAGGCATGATCGTTTGGTGCAATGGTAATGTGGTCAACATCAATTGGAACAATCAAGCTGCTTCACTTTTCTTTTTGATGGACATTACAAAAGAAAAAGACTTATCTGAAAAATTTATGCATGCTCAGAAAATGAAAGCGATTGGCATTCTTGCTGGTGGGATTGCTCATGATTTTAATAACCTCCTGATGGCTATTCAAGGTAGAGCCTCTTTAATCAAATTATCGATCAATTCAAGCCATTCTGCCTATACACATGTTCAATGTATCGAAGAATACGTTTCAAATGCCTCAGATTTAACGAAACAATTATTAAACTTTTCAAAAGGAGGAGCATATCATTTCGCTCCAACAGACATAAATATGTTGATTCAAAAATCCGTACATATGTTTGGACGAATGCGTAAGGATATACGGATGGTAACGGAATTGGCGAAAGATTTATGGATATCAGAAGTCGATAGTAGTCAAATTCAACAAGTATTATTGAATATGTACATCAATGCATGGCAAGCCATGCCTAAAACTGGGACACTGCGCATACAAACTCAAAATATCTATCTTAACACGGAATTTGTAAAACCCTACACTATTGCAGATGGAAACTATATTAAAATCAGTATCATTGATGATGGAATAGGTATTGATGACAACATGAAGGATCAAATTTTTGAACCCTTTTTTACAACAAAAGCCATAGAAATGGGCACAGGCCTTGGTCTTTCATCATCATACTGGATTATTAAAAATCATAAAGGATGCATTACTGTTCATTCTCAAAAAAATCAGGGTACACAATTTGATATCTATTTACCAACATCCAATAAGCCTCTTTTACAAAAACAACTATCCTCAAAAAAAAGCTTTACAGGTAATGAATCGATATTAATAGTGGATGACGAAATCATGATTCTTGATATCGTAAAAGAAGGTTTAACCCTATTAGGCTACACAGTTTATATCGCCCAAACTGGCAGGGATTGTTTACAGTTATTCGCAAAAAATGTTTCTGCAATCAGCTTAGTCTTGATCGATTTAATTATGCCTGAAATGGATGGCCCAATGATATTTGATGCGATTAAACGAATCAATTCCAACAGCAAGGTGCTGATTTGTAGTGGTTTTGGGAAGGAAGATATTATTGAAAAAATGCTTACAAGAGGCGCCAATGGATTTATTCAAAAACCATTTTCAATTCAAGACCTTTCAAAAAAAATCAGAGAAATTTTAGATTAGGATCATCATTTCATCTGTAGGGGGCAAATAATTATTTACCCCCACAGCAAAACAGAGCTTACTGCATAAATTTGTCATCATATAAGGCGACTTTTGCCAGATTGACTTGTTTTAATAATGCCTGTCTTTCTAATCGGAACTGTTTGTCTTTTGGATTTGATGAAATAAGGTGTGATATAGTTCCCATAGCATCATAAAAATAACCATGTTTCGCATACACATAATGACGTTTGGCTGCATCGGTTTCTGCTAATTCTTTTTTGATCTCTTCAGAAGGCGGGATATACTCAATTGTTGCACTTGCTAGAAAGTCAGCAGACCTTTCGTTAGGATCAAGAGGAATGATTAAAAACCATTCATATTCCACATTGGGCTTTAGGCTAATGTCGTATTTTGCAAGATCAATTTCGTAAATACCTTCCTGATTCGGTCCGTCAAGAAACGTTTCAAATACAGGTTCAACTTGGCCAGATTCATTTAAAGTAAATTCAATTTTCCCTTGCCATTCACTTGAAATATACCATGTAAACACTGGCTGACTCTGGGTTGTATAGCCAGTATGTTCAGAGACTAAGGGAGCCATAAATGTAGGAGATGCAGAATCGGGAACCGTCAAGTTTGCTACAAGAACTTCATGGTTAGATATTGATAAATTTTGATTATCTAACACAGGGGTAGTTTTCTGAATATCTACAGCACCCCGGCTCATTCCTCTACTCATTCCTCTACTCATCCCTCGGCTAAGTCCTCTGCTCATACCTCGACTTAACCCCCTGCTTAATCCCCGACTCATCCCTCGACTAAGCCCTCTGCTCATCCCTCGACTCAATCCTCTGCTCAATCCTCTACTTAAGCCTCTACTCAGCCCTCTACTTAATCCCCGACTCAGACCTCGGCTAAGCCCTCGACTCAATCCTCTGCTTAATCCCCGACTCATACCTCTGCTAAGTCCGCGACTTGTGCTATTATCGCCGCCTTCTCTTCTACGAATATCAAGATTCGTTCCGGGAGGTGCATAAGTAGGAAAATTTTGTAGCTGTATAGGTTGACTTTGTTGGGTTAAGGGTTGAGATGCATAAATTGGCATTGACGGCATAATCGAAAGCAACAAACACAAGGCGCCTATGTGTATCCATGAGACAATGCGTAATAACTTTGTATTTGTCTTCATATCTTTATCTCCCTTTTGTAAAAAAATTCTCAACTATATGTTTTCAGTTTTTAGGTTTTAGGTTTAACTCTGTTTCACCTCAGTGCTATTCTCCACAAAAAATTTCAGAATCCCTACTATTTTACTGCCATCACCAAAATGATAGAGCGCACTATCGATTGTTGCTATGTTATTTCGGAGTGATAAAAATTGCCACAACACTCCGTCAGTTACAACACCATAAATTGGAGAAATATGCATTTCATGCTGTTCGTTAAAAATTCTCGCTCCTTCCATTTCTGCTATGCACTGAGCTAATCCACTACCTAAATCAGATTTTTTTGCTTCAACTAAAACCACAACTGGCGCGGTGATATAGAGTTGATTATCGCTTTTACTAATAATACTATCAGGATTTCCTGTAAGTCCTTTTTGAGTATCAACATTAAACGCATTTTCCAAAAAAAAACTAATCGTTGTATGATGAGTTAATTCCAGCAACACATGATCGACAATCAATGCTTGCCGTGAATTTTCAGTGTTGATTCGAATTGCCTTTGTATAGGAAATATTCATCGTATCACGAAACCATTGAGTTAACACTACGGGTTCAATATGAGTATAGAGTTCATTTTCAGCTTGAATAACAATTCCTAATTCTTTATGGATTTGTTCTAATGTTTTAAAATCACTATAAGCCATAATCTCACATCGTTTCCAGTCTGTATCATTACTGAAAAAGGAACGATAATAATTATAACCAACTGCCAATAACCAAGAAAGGTGCCCAGTATAACGGATGCCTGTATCTTGGTTTTGAAAGCAGCATCTTTTGAGCGTTTTGCATGGCTTTTGTTTTTGTGATACCGGGTGTTCTGAGTTGTCTATAAAATTCACGAATAGCAAGCGATGTAGCTTCATCATCTACATACCACAGTGTTGCAACAACACTTTTTACGCCTGCTTTGACTGCTGCACCTGCCAATCCCAGCGCTGCCCGTTCATTGCCTAGAGCGGTTTGACATGCGCTTAATGTCAAGAGTTCTACCTTTTTTTCGCGATATCGGCTTAACGCAAACAGGCTTTGCAATTTGTCCATAGATAGCTGGCTATCATAGGTCAGTAAAAAAGAATCCTGAGGCGTTCCGCCAAAAACACCATGGGTAGCTAAATGAACAATAGTATATTCATTACTGGTAAATTCTTTAGATAAATTATCCAGTGTATATTCTTTATCACGTAATGCGATTTTACCACTCATAATTTCACGAATATCCAGAATTTCTTTTGTTACACTGGGTAGGGCTGAAAATCCATGACGTGCTTCGGATAAACCACTTAATAAAATTGTCGGATTTGGATCCATGGCTTTTAAATCCGTCAGGGATATAGCTGGAATCGTTCCAACTGCGAATTTTTCAACTAAAAATTTCTCCCCATCATTTAATGTGGAAAAAGGAATTAACCGTAATGCACCATCCGGTGCTATAACTAATGTATCAATTTGGTATTTTTCAATATCAGCGGTTAACGGTCGAATGATCCAATCATAGAGTTTATGAGAATCAAGTAAAAAACGGTTACTTGAACGGGTTTGTAATCGTTTTCGATAGCGCAACACCGTGTCAATGACCGTTTGAGAATCTACATTCACCTGAATCTGTTTAATACCATCTGGAAGCGTGAATATAACGACCAAACGAGTTGGCAGCATAATTGGATAAATTACGGCTGTATGTTCAGGTGTTCTATCGATTTTGGTCATTTTGGACTGCATTTCAGTAACGCATTCATCCTGAAAGAATTCCTGTAATTCAGCAGTCTTTAATGTCTCCATAACATCTCTTGCTTCTTTTAGTTTTGTTTCCCGTGAATTCGTTTCAGTTAAGGATACTTCTTGATTTAATAGCAAGTCTGCCAGTCCTAAATAAACTGGCTTTACTTTCAAATTAAACGCATCTTCCTGATTGCGAAATCCATGAAATAATTCTGTGCGAATAGGATTTAATGTCTGAATGGCGTTTTCATAAGCTTCAATTGCTTTGTGTTCCTGATTGAGTTCTTTAAACAACCTTCCTAATTGCCATTGCCATAAATAAAGTATTTCGGGTGAATATTCCTGCTGAGCATAAAAAATGGCTTGATGGGTAAGTTTAACAGCTTCATCATACCGTTGTTCTGTTTCATACAATTGACCTAAATAACCCAATGCATATGAAAGCGTTCGATAATCTTTCAGTTCTTCAGCAACCTGACGAGCGAAATTGAACTGATCATGAGCCATAATCAGTAAATTTGAAGCGGATTCATCATCATCCATGTCAAGATAAACTTTTTGCGTGAGTAACCCAAGAGCAATCAAATCACTGGCTTTTTTATGTGTATTGGGTAATTCATTAATTTTTACCATAGCATAATTGAGTGCATTTTCCATATCGTCAAATTTTTTATTCAGATAACTTAATCGAGCCGTGTTGATTAATACAGTGGAAAGCAGTTCATCCCGAACTGTTGACTCTGTTTTCATCTCAGTTAACACATCAATACACTCACCATATGCGCCCATCGCACCATCAAAATCTTTAACCACAGCTAAGGCATTGGCAACATTGTTTAACACATTCGCCAGAACTAATGGATCATTTGCATTTCGGGCATGTTCAACGGCTTTTTCAAAATATTCAACAGCATGTCCTATATCTCCGAGTGAAAGATATAAATCTCCAAGATTCCCTAGTATCTGGGCATTTCTGATTTCATCTTTGCTGTTTTCTAATAAAGGCAAGACATGTTTCACTACAGCAACTGCTTTTTGATGATGACCTAACGCTTTATAAGCGTCAGATAGATATGTCGTTATATCCAATACAATTCCAATATCAACGGGTGTGGTTTGGGTTACTTGGTCTAATGCTTTTTCCCAAATGGCAACAGCTTCTTCAAATCGGCCTTGTTTAAATGGTTCTAAACCTGAATCAAGATATGGTTGAAGATTCAGTGGGGGATTTTCGATTTTTGATTTTCGATTTTCGATTTCGGCATTTTTTATTTTTGTCTGTTGGTTAGTGTCATCTGAATATCCACATGATACTGAATACAGGAATCCAATCATTATCAGGCAGCCAAAAATACAACTATTTAGTTTCCATCCTTGCATGTATTCACTTCCCCTATATCAAAACAGTTGAGCAGTGATTTCAAAATGAAATCCATCATCCTGCAAATCATATTCAGAAGGTTTAATCACATCCTTCAATCCCTTTGCCCAATACATATCTGCATGAATATCTCTATTAATGTCTATCAATACGCCCAACCCGAGACTATAAATTTCATTGGGTTGTGGGTCTTTTGCCTGAGTATTCCATCCATGCCCATAATCACAAAATGTGGCGAGTCGCACGCCTCCATCTTGAGGTGTTCTGCTAATTCGTGGAATTTGCCATTTGATTACTGGAACCCGAAGTTCTACAGAACCTGTAATCCCATTATCTGTAATAAACTCGTTTTCCCGATATCCGCGAACTGTTGTGGAGCCGCCAATCGCCATTTTTTCAATCGGAACCAATGGATCATTCGATAATTGCAAATTCAGACTGGATATGAGTTGGCTTTCTAACCAAGGTAATCGCCGTATCCATTGAAATTGGCCTAGCCAGTCGATAAATTTACCTTTAGGTTCTTTATTTCCTGTGCTTGGGATGGTTTCTGTGGGTTGTTTTAACTTGTTTAATCCCATATTAATACTTGAATGCACGGCAAATACTTCCAAATAAGTTCGATTCACCCATTGTTGAGAAAAACGCATCACCTGAAGATTCATTTTACCGTTTTTATCGGTACCTGATCCGGGATAAGAAAACGGATCATTGTTACAAAACATTTTGCTCGTTCGTTTTTCCCATTTAAGCCCCAATAAAAGTTCATCACTCAGTGTTTTTATAAATGGATGGCTAATTTCTGAAGCATAGGTTTGGATTTCGTTTCGGATATCCAAATCATTAAACTCATCTGAAATAATCACTGATTTGGTACGGTCTGTAGAAATTCCAATTAGTGTTCCCCATCGGGTAACCGGAACCTGATAGTGAAGTAAATAATCATCAACACCTTCAGTCAGTCCATATGTACCCTGTAGTGAATCTCCCCAGCCAGTAAGATTAAGATGTTCAGCGGATATTTCACCCCGATATGAACCAATACTTGGGGAATTATGATTATTTACCAAAAAAGCCAAATGATAGGGTCTGGCTTCTTCTACATCCACATTGAGCAATGCAGTGCCCTTGGCAATACCGGGTTTAATGTCTGCATTCACATTGGCAATTAATGGGTCTTGTTTCAGTAGTTTTAAATCTGCCTGTAGATCGTTTACATTTAAGGGGTGTTCATTTATTTTACCTGATTTTGAAAGCCGGCTTGCAATGTAAGGTGTACGCAGCCATTGATTCCCCTGAATTGTCATCTCAGATAATTTTCCTTCAATAAGTTGAATCAGAATAATGCCTTGATTCACTTTTTGATCAGGAATAATTGCTCCTGAATTGACATATCCATGATCAATATAATAGCGGGTTAATGCCTGTTTGAGTGACTGTAATTCATCAGCCGTTATGTTTCTCCCCTCAAACTTTTGGGTAATCTCAGCAAGTTCGGTTGAAGGAAAAACAGTATTTCCTTCTAGTTTGATTTGTTTTACATCAATCGTTTCAATAGCAGATAACTGAGATTCATCGACATCTAAAGCCGGGAGCGTTTTTTGAGAAGATTTTTGCTCCATTGTTGTTGAAGAATCGTTGATTTGAGTTGTATCTGCGTTTAGATTCGCTGAACACATAAAACATATCCACATTATGGTGAATAACAGGCTTGCAATTCGCAAATTTATCTCCTCCTCTTGCCTAGTTCGTTTTTTCTATTGCATTAAAGTCTGTTCACATGGACAGTCATCAAATGCTGTCAATTTATACCCGGAATTGAAACCATCAAATATATCCACTTGGCTAATTTGAGGTGTTGTTTTACGATAATCCAATAAAACTGGAGGGCTTGCAAGCCAGTCTCCTGTAGATGAAGGGATACCATCTCGTGTGGAAATCACAAAACGGCTCACCTTTTCACCCAACCGTTGCGAACAGGGGGTACTTGCCCATTGAGTGGCATCTAAAAAATTATCTGGTAATACTGCGAGTTCACTGCTTACATCCACATCTGGTGAAATAATTTCTACAGTGCCATCAATACCTAATTTAGATGATGCATCTACAATACTTCCTAAGGATTGAATAAAACGATCTGCAACAATATGAATATTTCCGCCACGACCTTCATACGCATTAGCAATGATTTTGCTTTGATTTAAAGACACATATTTAGGATCAATATTGATGTCTCCACCATCACCTGCGCCAATCTGAACACTTGTGGTAATACGGCTGTCTCTTAGGTATAACAGATTTTTTGTGTTCACCGTCATTTGACCGCCGCCAGCATTGATAGCTTCTGTTGTAAAATCACTCATGTTGGTCAGTTGAATTTCATCTGTCGCAATAACGGTTATAATCCCTGCATCTCCAGCAACTCCTTTGGATTCACTTTCTGAAGAAATGGAAGCATGTTGGTTTAAATGAACCTGATCGGCATTCACTTCAATATTTCCAGCTTTTCCGCCACCAGCACTTGATGTAGATATTTTTCCTGAATTGGACATATCAAATTGTTTTGCGAAAATGCTGATTTCACCACCTTCACCAGCTTCAGGTAAAGGGCTTTCAGATCGCGCATAAATTCCGCTAATGGATGCATCCTGAATATAATTTTCAAATGATTCTTGAAATTCAAGCTGAGATTCTCCGGGAGTGTCTCTTAACTGAATTGTTGATGAATCGCCTGTAATATTTACTGAATCGACATGAATTACAGTGTCGCCTCCACGACTTTGACCAAATGTGCTATTGGTGATTTGGCCTCCGTTTGTCAACTCTATAGAAGATGCCTGAATTAAAATTTTCCCTGCATCGCCAGCGTTATTTCCCTCACTTCGGGATCGGGTAGAAACCGCGCTGGCGAATCCGTCTTCATTTTCTCCATATGTATTGATCCCATCAATAGTAAGCTGTTCCTTGATGTTCAGTTCAATATCTCCGCCTTGACCACTGAATTCATTTGCACCGGCCATAGTGCTACTTGAAATGACAGCACCTTCTTTAATCGTTAAGTTTTTTGCATTAATTATTATTCCGCCGGCATCACCAGCCACATCAATTTTGGGTGTAGAGTCAGAATACATTCCAGTAGCCCACCCTTTAGAACTTGCACCGGATAATTCAACTGATTCTTCAGCATTGATGCGTATTTGACCGCTATA
>PDZT01000440.1 GCA_002753105.1 Deltaproteobacteria bacterium YD0425bin50
ATCTATCTGATTATCCAGATAAGATTTAAGTATTTCAGCTACTTTCCGAGGAGACATCTTGAAGAGTTTTGCGCTCATCATCGCAATATTCGTAGAGAAATCACCATGAATTTTATGATTTGGCTCTTCAATTCCAACCTGTGGTGATTGATCTTTGGAAATTCCTAAATCTTCACATGCTCGTTTAAGCGCATTCTCAATAAACGTGATCAGTTGTTTTTTCATAGTTTTTATTTTTTAGTTTTTGGGTTTAATCTGAACTATTCATGATGAATCGAAAATCGAAAATCGAAAATAATCAAGGCCTATTTTTGCGGTTCAATATATGGCCTTCCAATACAATAATATACAATTCCCTGAGTTGCAACAAATGATGGATTATATAGATTTCGTCCATCAAAAATCAATGGGTGGTTTAAATATTTTTTGATTCGTAAAAAATCAGGATTACGAAACTGGTTCCAATCTACCAAAACAGCAAGCGCATCCGCTTGTTTGAGCATAGCATATTGATCATCACCAATATCCACAAGAGGATTTGTTGAAAACCATTTTTTAGCATTTTGACTTGCTACGGGATCAAATGCGCGCACTTTCATGCCGTTCTGAGTTAATATATCGATCATTTCAATAGCCGAGGATTCTCTGATATCATCTGTATTTGCCTTAAAGGACAGTCCCCATACCGCGAGAATCTTGTCTTTAATTCCATTTTTATCATTAAAATAGTCAATGATTTTATCTGCTAAAATACGTTTTTGCTTTTGATTGACCGCATCGACTGCCTGTACTAGTAATGGTGAATATCCTTGATGTTCAGCAGTTTGTATTAACGCTCTAACATCTTTTGGAAAGCATGATCCACCATATCCCACACCCGGATAAATAAAATGATGACCAATACGGGTATCCGATCCAATTCCTAAGCGAACATCTCGGATATCAGCACCAACCCGTTCACATATGTTTGCAATTTCATTAATGAATGAAATTTTTGTAGCCAACATGCAATTTGCAGCGTATTTTGTCATTTCAGCGCTTCGAACGCCCATAATAATGAGTTTTTCACGGCTACGGGCAAACGGTGAATAGAGATTTTCAAGTAATTTTGCGGTTCGGACATTATCTGTACCCACAATAATACGATCTGGTTTCATAAAATCATTCACAGCATCCCCTTCTTTGAGGAATTCTGGATTAGAAACCACATCAAATTCAACTTGGATATTGCGTTTTTCCAATTCCTTTTGAATAATGGCTTTGACTTGATCTGCTGTGCCTACAGGAACAGTCGATTTATTCACAATAATTTTATATTCGTTAATCATTGACCCGATTTCTGCAGCAACTTCATACACATAATGCATATCACATGAACCATCTGGCAAGCTAGGGGTTCCTACACAATTAAACACAAACAAGGCATCTTTCAACCCCTTAGACAAATCTGTACTAAAAAAGAGCCGATTTTCTTTGTAATTTCTATTTACAAATTGGTCTAAATTCGGTTCAAAAATGTGAATGTTTCCTTTGGTTAATGTATCAATTACCTCTGGATTCTTATCAATACAATACACCGTATTCCCCATTTCAGCAAAACATGCGGCGCTAACTAAACCTACATATCCGGTTCCAATAATACAAACATTCATTGATCCTTCTCCATGGTGTTAAAATTTTCAGGCATAGTATTGCTTATACCACGTAATAAATCGTTTAATCCCTTCTTCAATACGAATTTTGGGTTGAAACCCGGTTGCTTTATTAAGTGATTCGATATCTGCAAAGGTTTCCTGAACATCACCGGGTTGCATGGGCAGATATTCTTTGATTGCTTTTTTTCCAAGATAATTCTCAATAAGTTCAATAAAGTACTGAAGTTGAACAGATTGATTATTCCCAATATTATACAATCTGTAAGGGGCTGGGCTTAGTCCGGGAGATAAAGCGGGTATTTGGGAAATAGGTTTTGGTGTAGGAATGACTGACATCACCCGGATAATTCCTTCCACAATATCATCAATATAAGTAAAATCTCGTTTCATGTTGCCGTTGTTAAACACTTGAATAGGTTTATTTTCAATAATCGCCTTTGTAAAAAGAAAAAGTGCCATGTCTGGTCTGCCCCAAGGACCATATACGGTAAAAAAACGCAATCCAGTGGTGGGGAGTTGATACAAGTGGCTGTAAGTATGAGCCATTAACTCATTGCTTTTTTTGGTGGCCGCATAAAGACTAACAGGATGATCAACAGAATCATTCACTGAAAGAGGCAATTTTGTATTTAAACCATATACAGAACTACTTGATGCATAGACCAAATGCGGAACTGATTGAAATCGGCATCCTTCAAGGATATTTAAAAAACCCAAAATATTACTTTCAATATAGGCATGTGGATTCACTAAACTGTATCTGACACCTGCTTGTGCTGCAAGATGAATCACGCAATCCAATTTTTGTTTTTCAAAAAATACCTTCATGGATTCATGAGATGCAATGTCTTGTAAAAAAAACTGAAAATGAGGATAATCGGTTATCATCTGCAAACGATTCTTTTTTAATTGTGGATCATAATATGCATTGAGATTATCAATTCCATATATACTATGTTCCATGTCAAGCAACCGTTTAGCTAAATGAAATCCAATAAAACCTGCAACTCCAGTAATTAAAATATGCATATATTACTCTCTATCCCTTAATTCGTAATTCGTAATTCCTCATTCCCAATGCCTAAGTCCTCTATTCCATGCTGGATTTTCTATTTGTAGAAAAGGCTTCGTTTGCCCGATATGCAATTAGAAGATAGCTCTTGGGGTCCTGATCTAGAACACCTGAATATTCATTTACGGCCATGACCAAGTCATCATATCCATCATTATCCATATCAGTTAAACTAATATCACTAATAAAACCTGTCATCGATGGTGATATCCCTTTTTGAACAAAGTGATTGTTATTCCAACATAGTATTTCAACATGTGACCGAGTATAATGTCTATACCGTGTTAACAAACGACTAGCGCCGTCATAATTGCTCACGACAATCAGTTCATACTTTGTATCGTGATCAATATCGGCAATAATCATACGGGGATTCAAATATATTCGATCAGCAGGTTCTGATGAGCCTTTTTTGGGACAATCGAGATATACACTTTCACCACCATATTGAGTACCGCCAGACCAAACGAGATTATTATTTGGATCATATACTTCCAAACTGCCTCTTGCTGCATATGTCAACAGCACTTGTTCTCCAGTATGAAGAATATCTCCCCAGATAAATTTATAAATATCTGTGTTATCTGGTATCTCTTTTTTTTTCAATGCATTAATTTTACCATCATCCCATCCGAGCACATATAGACCTGAAGAAAATCCACAAGAAGTGATCCCCTGTTTTTGTCCTAAAAAAACCGGTTGTGATGTAGGTGATGACTGTATTCTAAA
>PDZT01000441.1 GCA_002753105.1 Deltaproteobacteria bacterium YD0425bin50
GAAAGAGCTGAGAGCTCTGCTTGCTCGAAAAGTCCAATTTCGTTATGGATAAGAAAGCAAGGAGACACCTGCTCCAGAATACAGGGTAACTCTAAACCTCTTAATTTTAAAGAGTAAAAACTAAAAGGAATAACATAAAAAATTAGTATAAAAAAATTTAAAACAAAAAAATTCTGGTACGGATCAACGTAATTGTACCAGAGTATAAGGAGAGGTTTACACTTCTTCCTTTTTCCTTTTTTTAAAAACTATTTTTTTATTTTCGCTCTGAATCGCTGCTTTATGGACACCAGATATTTCGCAAATTGAAACCTCTTCAATTAATCGAATCATAGTTAAATACAAGGATCAAATCAATACCAATAGTGTTATGGTTTTTCAACAAATAGCCACTATAAACAGCATGATGAATTTAGGCAAACTGCAAATGTCTGTACTTGAGGTTGATACAAGCGCAAAGCCAATAGAACAGATCGTACAGGAATTAAACGCTTCCGGTGCAGTAGAATTTGCAGAGCAAGATCATGTACTTTATATGGACAACATACCGAATGATTCTCAATTTAGTTCTCTGTGGGGGCTGAACAATACAGGGCAATCAGGTGGAGTAACAGGTACTGATATTGATATGCTATCGGCATGGGATGCCAAAACCGGTGATCTTAATATGGTCGTTGCGGTGATTGATACAGGCGTCGATTATAACCATGACGATTTAAAAGCGAATATGTGGCGAAATCCAGGTGAAATACCAGGAAACGGAATAGATGATGATCGGAATGGATATGTTGATGATATTTACGGCATTGATGCGGCTAACAATGACAGTGACCCTTATGATGATCAGGGTCATGGAACTCATTGCGCGGGGACTATTGGCGCCGTAGGTAATAATCAAATAGGCGTTGCGGGGGTAAATTGGAATGTAAAAATAATGGCGCTGAAATTTCTTCGCAGTGATGGACTTGGTGACACATCTAATGCAATAAAATGTTTAGAATATGTCATAAAAATGAAACAAAATTATGGCATAAATATTAAAGTAACCAATAATAGTTGGGGAAGCGGGCCACCATTTAGCTATGCTCTCTATGATGCTATAAAGAAAGCCCGAGATGCTGGTATTTTATTTATAGCTGCTGCAGGAAATGATGCGATGGATAACGATATAAACCCTCATTATCCGTCATCCTATGATCTTGATAATATCATATCTGTTGCGTCTATTGATCGTTATAACAGCTTATCTTTTTTTTCTTGTTTTGGTAAATGGAGTGTTGATTTAGGAGCGCCCGGGTCGAGTATTTTAAGCACAATTCCTGGCAATCAATATCAATTTTATAGTGGTACATCAATGGCTACGCCGCATGTTTC
Source organism: Deltaproteobacteria bacterium YD0425bin50 (assembly GCA_002753105.1). GTDB lineage: Bacteria > Desulfobacterota > Desulfobacteria > Desulfobacterales > YD0425bin50 > YD0425bin50. The sequence goes on from PDZT01000441.1 coordinate 1,375, forward strand.
CGGTGCAGCAGCTTTGATTTGGAGTCAATACCCAAGTTATTCCTGGCAGGAAATCAAAAATCTGATCTTAAATAATATGGATTATAATGGGAATTTAGCTAATAAAACAGTAACTAATGGCGTTTTAAATGTAGCAAAAGCCATTTATGCACATACCCCTTCTCCAACGAATAATGTTTATATTGATGCAAGCTGGAGTGGTTACGAAAAAGGTACTATCACTAATCCTTTTAAAAAGATAGCAAATGGATTAGCAATTCTTCCATCAAATGGAATTTTATGGTTAAAGAGAGGGAGTTATACAGGATCAGGCAATGAACCCATGACGTTTAATAAACCCATGACGATTAGAAGTTATGAAGGTACTGCGTCAATTGGTAAGTACATTTCTTCTATGGCGAATAATAGGTATAGTGATAATGGTGATGGAACGATTACAGATACTCAGACTAACTTAATGTGGCAAAAATCAGATGATAATACGGTTAGAACATGGGAGGACGGAAAAGAATATGTCGAAAATTTAACACTTGCGAGCTATACTGACTGGAAATTACCCACTAAAGATGAACTTCTGAGTTTAGTTGATCCAAACTATGGTGAACCAACTATAGACTCACTATTTACATGCTCTCCGAGTTCATATTGGACATCTGATAGTTTTTGGGCATTGAATCCATTTCCAGTCTCAGTTAGTTTTAAAAACGGTGAGATTAAATCAGGTAATGGAAATTTTTATGTTAGAGCTGTTCGTGGAAATTTATTACAAGAAGCTGTTGCGGTTAATGCTATTGAGCCGCCTTCAAAAGTGATTTGGATCAATCCGACAACTGTTGAAGACAAAAATTACTATAAGAATAATAGAATTAACCTGAGTTTAAAAAATAATGTGTTGCAGCTTTCTTATAATTTTCCGTCTTATACATCTGCGGTAGATATTTATGCAGCAGTAGCTCTTCCAGATAAAAATCTCTATTTTATTGGATCAAATGGAGATTTAATCGAGGGGTCATTTAGTTTAATCTCAACCGGGACAGAGGCGGTTATAAAACCGTATGTGTGGTCATTGGATATTTTAAATATTCCACAATATGGTGAATGGACTATTTATTGGCTCGTAACTCCAAGTAATGGAGGGGATTTTTCAGCCATTGATTTGAGTAATGACCCATATGAAGTCGGTTGGTATTCTGTCTGGATTGAATAAGTTAAATAAGCAGAGTCAGAAGCTCAGATTTGAGCGGAAAGACTCTGCACCAGAATGAGAAAGAATAAAGTTTAAGTTAAGATATATACAATATCGCCAACACCATTAAAGAAGAGGTTACGATGGATAATGTGCTTTTAGAAAAAGCCCTTGAAATGCCACCAAATGAAAGAGTTGTATTGGCTGAATTAATTCTTTCAAGTCTTGACTATGAAGAGGATGTAATTCGTCAATCATGGATTGCTGAGGTTAATAATCGTATCAAAGCAGTAAATGAAGGAAAATCAAAATTATTGGACTTTGAAAGTTTATACAATGAAGATTAATATTCATGAACTGGCAGTTAAAGAATTTGATGACGCAATAGAATGGTATGAAAATCAATCAACAGGACTTGGTAAACGATTCAAAAAGTCAGTAATCAATCAGATTAGAAAGATTAAAGGAAATCCTGATTGGTTTTTGATGGAAACGGATAATATTTACAAGGCATATATCCCAAAATTTCCGTATAAAATTCTCTTTACATCAAATAAAGATGAAATTGTTATTTGGGCAATTGCTCATATGCATAGAAAACCATGGTATTGGCAGTCGAGGATAAGTTAGAAAACTTCTAAATCAAGTAAGAATATACTGATATTAAATAGTTTAAAATTTTAGATCAGAGAAAAAAATCGAAGCATCAGAGAAAAAGAGTAGTGGACTAAACGCCACCTAACCAACAAAATGCAGCGGATGCGTGCTAAACGCACGCACCGCTGATTTTGCACGTTGGACTAAGCACTATCGTGCAGAAAACGAAGAACCAATTAAAATGCGGACTAAACGCCGTCCAACCAATAAGGTGGAGCGGATTGCGCTTAATCAGCGC
>PDZT01000442.1 GCA_002753105.1 Deltaproteobacteria bacterium YD0425bin50
ATATTTCAACCGCAAGAAAAAATGCTTGCAATGCCATTAATGCGATTCAAAGAGCATTTCAAGGGACACCTTTCATCCCTCAAATAGCATAGTCTCCTTTACTATGGCTGAGTAGTTACAATAATTTAAAACAACTCGTGAGTAACATCAGAAGGCTTAAATGATTTATACATTATCGATTGAGTGTGTTTGTGGTGCCTATTTGGATGATCAATTTTTACGTATAGTCGAGGTTTCAAGTGATATGACACTTGGTGAACTTCACTTATTTATACTTGATTTGGCAAAATTCGGTGATGACCATTTATCAACATTTTATATCGCCAATACATCTCGAGGGAAAAAAATCTGGTTCACTGATACTGGAGATTGGGAAGAAGAAAACGATGCGATGTGGAATATTCAGCTCAATAAAATATTTCCTCTTGGGCCACATAAAAAACTCTACTATTGGTTCGATTTCGGAGATGATTGGATTTTTGAAATTCGGAAAAAAAGTGAAAAAAAATTCTCTTCACATCCAGTAAAATACCCTCGATTAATTCATAAGGAAGGACCAGAACCAATTCAATATCCAAACTGGGATGACTCATTATAGCCGAATTATATTAAAATATACAATAAATACTAATACTAAGTACTCGAAACGGTAAATACGTTTATAGTTCGACAGAGCACAAAATTGTGCTGTCATTTTTTCTTTTGTATAAGCCCATCGTATTGGTTTGGGGTTTAGATTAATGGATGTTTTAGGAGTTCTTATTGAAAAATACGAAGATGAATATGTTCCTGAACTTATTGAATAGAAAGATAAATCGAAGCTCGATGATCTGGTATCAATGGCAATGGATCATTATGTTGATGTATCTGTTACGCTGGATTCCTGCTAGTGCTGATCATAATATTGGAAATAGGTTAGTAACAGCAGCACGATTACAAATTGGGAAGACCATTTACTATGATCCCAAATATCAGTCTATGGGATATCCTAATGGCGATATTCCGATGGAAAGAGGCGTGTGTGCTGATGTTATTATCCGTTCTTTTCGGAATGGGCTTGGTATAGACCTTCAACAACGGGTTCATGAAGATATGAAGTGTCATTTTGACAAGTATCCTAAAATTTGGGTGTTGACATTACCTGATAAAAATATTGACCATCGTAGAGTTTTGAATTTACAAGCCTATTTCAAAAGGCAAGGATGGTTTATAGCAACTTCGAACAAAGCAGAACATTACAAACCCGGAGATTTAGTAACCTGTATTGTTCCTCCAAATTTGCCGCATATTATGATCGTAAGTGATAAAAAATCGACTTCAGGGTATCCATTTGTCATTCATAATATTGGCGCAGGAACAAAAGAAGAGGATCGATTATTTGAGTTTGAACTTACAGGGCATTACAGAATCAAATAGTATATGTTTCAAAGATATTTTTTTATGCGTAAAACAAAATATTGATCAAGTATCAAGGTATTGATATTGATGTCGATGATTTCAAACTGGATTTCGTTTTACATACATGTAACTTTTATAATGAGGGTTGAAAGATGAATGCAAGAAAATCTTTAAAAAAAGTTGTTTTGGTATTCGTCATGACTGGATTGTTGTTTATGTTGAACGGCTGCGGTGGCATTCCAAAAGGTACGATGAAAAATTTTGTTGATGGCAACCTAAAACTTCAAGCCGAAGGCTGTGGTATCGTTAAAGCGGATACCACTAAAACAGTGTTCAAGATAAAATGTGGATTATGTGGTTATGAGAATGAAGAGATAACGATTGATACGCCCGTTGCAGAAAAACCATACACACTCGATTGGAAATGTCCAAGATGTGGGAATAAACAGAAGGTAATGATTCAAGTTACAAATTAATCTAATATCGTGCCACCTTTTTTAACCATTTCGGGAAGAAGGTTTTCTGGGAAGCTATGAATAAAAAATAAAAAATAAACATAACAAGTTTATAAGGATAGTTGATTATGAACTATTCGCTCATTAAAGATAACCATTCACATGGCAGTGTCGGCGAATTTTTAAAACAGGAAATTACCAAAAATTCAAAAATCTCCATAGTATCAGCATATTTTACAATCTATGCTTATCAAAGTCTTAAAACCAATCTTGATGGTATTCAAAAACTCAATTTTTTATTCGGCGAACCTACGTTTATCAAATCCGTTGATCCTGACAAAGTGAACACCCGCGAGTTCAAAATTGAAGACGATCAACTGGTTATTCCCCTGAACAGCCGTTTAGCTCAAAAGACAATTTCCAAAGAATGTTCTGAATGGATTCAAGACAAAACAGCCATTCGTTCCATGGTTAAACCAAATTTTCTTCACGGAAAACTCTATCATATCCAGCAGGAAAGCGGTGTTAAAAAGGCAATTAGCGGCAGTTCAAATTTTACGGTCAATGGACTGGGGCTTGGAGGCAGTAAAAATATTGAGTTAAATCTCATTGTTGATAGCGATAGGCTCAAAGATGAGTTAAAAGACTGGTTTGATTCAATCTGGAATGACAAGACCGGACTGGTGCAGGATGTAAAAGACGAGGTGCTGAAGTATCTTGAACAACTCTATGTTGAGAATGAACCTGAATTTATTTACTTCAAAACCTTATACCATATTTTTGAAGCGTATCTGACTGAGCAGCGAAAAGATGTCTTATTAAACGAAAAGACCGGATTTTATGAAAGCGAAATCTGGAACATGCTCTATGAATTTCAAAAACATGGGGTGAAAGGCGCTATCAATAAAATTCTCAAACACAACGGTTGTATTATTGCCGATAGTGTTGGGCTGGGTAAAACCTTTGAAGCATTGGCTGTCATAAAATATTTCGAATTGCTCAATGCCCGTGTTCTGGTTGTCTGTCCTAAAAAACTAACTGGAAACTGGACAATATATCAATCCAGTCAGAACCATGCATTGAACCCGTTTAAAAAAGACCGGTTTAATTATTCAGTCATCTATCATACAGATATGGGAAGAGAATCTGGGATTTCAGAAGCCAATGGAATCGACCTGAAACATTTTAACTGGGGAGCATTCGATTTGGTTGTGATTGATGAATCGCATCATTTTCGTGGCAATCCCATCGAAAAGACGACGGATGACGGTAAAATAATATTGAACCGCGCCAAATGGCTCATGGAAAAAGTCATCAAATCAGGCGTTAAAACAAAGATTTTAATGCTTTCCGCTACGCCAGTCAACAATACCCTGCGCGATTTAAGAAATCAGATCGCTTTGATAACTGAAGGCAGAGACAATGCTTTATTAGAAACCAGCAGAATAAAAAATATCAACCTGACGCTTCAAAATGCACAGAAAAATTTTACGTTCTGGGCTAAAGATAAATCCAAAAGCATGAAGCAGTTGCTTGAAAAATTAGACTCGTCTTTTTTTAAACTCCTTGATGAATTGACGATTGCCCGTTCCCGAAAA
>PDZT01000443.1 GCA_002753105.1 Deltaproteobacteria bacterium YD0425bin50
GCGTGGGAACGATCGCTCGCGTACGACTGGAACGCGAATCAACTATTTCACTAAAAAAGGCCACACTCTATGAATCACAACTCTCAGACAAAAAAAAATTAAAAAAAAAACGTTTCATGCTAACCCGCTATGATGTTTTTTTATAAGGAGAATATATGCCAAAAAATAAGTTTACCATTTTAGTGTTAGTCGTGATGATGATTTGTGTTCCACTTGTCTGTGAGTCAGAAGATAATCATGATGCGATGATAAACAAATGGATTGAGGAATTTCAGCCCTGCGCGCTGAGCAAAGAAGAGCAGCAAGCTGAATTACGCTGGTTTTATGAAATTTCTAAACCATTTCGTGGGAAAAGTATTAAATCAACTGCCGAAGATATAAAAACCCATTTTTATGAAAGAGATGTCCTATCCAAAGCATTTGAAGAAATTACAGGAATTCATGTTGAACATGTGATTATACCCGAGGGCGATATTGTACGATCTATTACAGAACAAATGATGACAGGACGTGTTATTTTTGACGCATATGTGAATGATTCAGACTTAAAAGGAACGCATCTCCGTTTGAATAAAATTGTTATTTTTAGCGATTATATGAAAGGAGAAGGCAACCCTTATACAGACCCATATCTTGATTTAAACGACTATCTGAATCTTGAATTTGGTCAGGATTATGACGGTAATCAATTACAGATCGCAGACCAGCAGTTTGCGAACTTGTACTGGTTTCGGTATGACTGGTTTAATGATAAAAAAGCCAAAGCTGAGTTTAAAGCAACATATGGGTATGAGTTAGGTGTTCCAGTGAATTGGGCAGCTTATGAAGATATTGCCGAGTTTTTTACGGGACGTGAAATGACCAATCCGAATGGAACAGTTGTCAAAGCCTACGGTCATATGGACTATGCCAAACCATCCCCATCATTAGGCTGGCGTTTTACAGATGCATGGCTGGCATTAGCTGGTGCTGGAGATAAAGGGCTGCCCAATGGGTTGCCGGTTGATGAGTGGGGAATCCGCGTTGAAAATAAAATTCCAGTGGGTTCAACAGTTGAACGAGGCGGCGATTTAGATGGCCCAGCCTCGGTATATGCTTTAACAAAATATTTGGAATGGCTTAAATTTGCTCCGCCTGAGGCGAAAAACTGGGAGTGGAGCGATTCAGGCGTCATCCCCGCACGCGGAGATATTGCTCAAATGATTTTTCAGTATATTACATGGCTTTCTGACGATGAATTTCATCGGTTGGGCAGTCCTGTGGTAGGTAAAAATGGAAAACCTGTATGGAGAGTTGCGCCTTCACCGCATGGCCGATATTGGGAAGAAGGGATGAAAGTTGGCTATCAGGATGCCGGAAGCTGGACGATTCCTTCTAACATTAGAGGTGATCGGCGAACAATGGCGTGGTTGTGGATTCAATTTTGTATATCTAAAACTGTTGCAGTCAAAAAATTTATTGTCGGCGGAACGCCTACTCGAAAATCGACTGTTTTTCATCCTTATTTTACAGAAAATTCCGCAGACTATGGGGGATTGATAGAATTTTATAGAAGCCCTGAAGAGAAAAAATGGACGGATTCCGGCTCTAATGTTCCCCATTATCCAGCCTTATCGGGTCTCTGGTGGGTCAATATTGCAAGCGCAATTAAAGGAGAAAAAACGCCTCAGGAAGCCATGACGAATTTAGCAAGACAGCAGGATGAAGTGATGAGCAAGCTGAAACTCGCCAAGTTTTCTCCTGTGTTAAATCCTGTAAAGAGCCGCGAAGAATGGCTAAACAAAGAAGGTGCGCCAAAACCTGAAATGCCAGAAGAAACGCCAAAAACAGTGCCTTATGACGAATTATTAAAACAATGGAGATAATATCATGAAAAAAATTATCTTAATTCTATTCCTGATTTTAATGAGTATAAGTACACAAATGATTCGTAACATCTATGCAAAAACATTAAAATTCGCTATTGACGACCGTAATTGGTATCCGTTTACTTATGTTGATAATGAACAGGCTAAGGGAATGCATGTGGAAGTGGTCATAGAGGCTTTAAAAAATTTGGGTTATCAGTTTGAGATTAATCCGTTACCCCGAAAAAGATGTATTAAAAGTTCGGAAGCAGGTGTGGTAGATGGCGTTATTTCAATAGCGTATAATTCTGATCTCGCTAAAATAATTGAATTTCCAAAAGATGCAGCCAATCCGCCATTATCCCAATGGAAAACCAAAGAGTCAGCCTGGCGTATAATGCAGGTCGATTTCATGGTTATAACCCATAGTGATGCAAAATATAATTTTCAAGGAGATATCAAAACGCTTCCCATTCCTATACGTATTCCAATGGGAGAAACATTTGTTTCCGAATTGAATCAGGCTAATTTATTGGTAGAAGAGGCTCGCGAAGATATTCAAAATTTTGGAAAACTCATACGTGATAAAAATGGTTGTGTTATTACCACATCTATTATAGCTGAAAACATGAATAAAAACCCTGAATTTTCAGGTAAATTTATCATTCAGGCAACCCCTTTATCTTCTCAATCATACTTTCTGGCGTTTTCACGTAAATCATCACTAACACAAGATGAAAAAGATAAAATCTGGGATGAAATTCAAAAATTACGTGACGATTATGTGTTTATGCTTGTGCTATTTTCTCAATATTAAACTCTAAATCCTATGGAACTTAAAATAAAATTTAATCGCCGTTTATCTTATCGTCAGGCTAAAAATACAGTAATTATTGCGCTGATATTAGGATTATCAGTCAGTGCTATACAAATTGCGATTGATTTTATCAATGAACGTGAAAAAACAGACCGCGTCGTATTAGAAGTGATTAGTATGTTTCAGGATTCTGCAGCTCGGGCTGTTTACGACATTGATGAATTAGCGGCTAAAGGAGTTATTCTGGGCTTGTTTAAATATCAGCCTATTCACCAAGTTGACATTAAAGATAATTTTGGTTCAGTTTTGAATACAGGTAAACGAGAAGATTCATTAAGAAAAAAAGGCTGGCTGGAGCATCTTGCAAGAAAGGTATTTGAAGAAAATAAGAAATATAGTGTCGATTTATTTATTGCCGGGCATAAAAATCCAGTGGGTATAATCGAAGTCAGCGTAGATACTTATCTTGTTGCTGAAAATTTTTTTAGTCGTGCAGTTATGGTTTTTATAAGTGGAATTTTACGAAATATTGCTCTTTCATGTGTCCTGATGTTAATGTTTTATTACCTCTTAACCCAGCCGTTGCTTAAAATAGTTAAAACTCTGAATAAGGTTGATACAAATAAACCGGGAGAAATGCTGATTGAGGTTTCAAAAGACCATAAAGACGATGAATTGGGGTTGCTTGTAAACACAATCAATATGATGTTAAATGGCTTTGATAACACATTAATAAACCTTAGAAAAAGCGAGCAGGTCATTCGTGAACTGAATAAAGA
>PDZT01000076.1 GCA_002753105.1 Deltaproteobacteria bacterium YD0425bin50
ACAGGCAGTTGCGGATAATCATTTTTTAATCTTTCTGCCAACCGAACAAATCCCTTCAGTTCGCAGTCCTGCTTGCTATACTCGCCTTCAGGATTTTCAATCCATTCTGTACCTATTGATATTGAAAATCCTGAAGCATCTACTAATTTTGCCTCTAATACACAGTGAAAATACGTCTTCTTTTCACTTTTTTTAGAGGTTCGATGAAGGCAGTGGTCACAATGGCCTTCGTTCACATTCATCACATGAGTACCATCAATAACTACTAAATAATACTCATCTAATAATCTGTTTTTTCGAAAAAATTTTTTCTTTAATAATTGCTTTAATAACAGTTTTTTTAATTTCTCGATTTCATGCTCCTCCAATTCTCTCAACACGTTTTCTACCGTATCCATATGAGGAAACTTCATGTTAAATATATTCTCATAATTCTTTTTAAACTGAGATTCTGAACGCTCATTATTGAACGCATTTCTAGAACCTTGTTTAAACACAAACATCATGATTGCCGCCATGAGTATTTCGGTTAACTCATATGTACCCTTTTTGCGGCAATCTTTTATCTCACGCATATCATCAAGCAGGGATGGAAAGAAATGGGTAACGGTTTTCCAAAGTTTAAAAATTATGTTTTTTTTTCCGTAATTCGGCTTTGCCATTTTCATCCTCCATGTTTTAAATGATAATAAGGAATTGTGACTAAATAACTTTCTCATTTTTTCTTTGAAAAATCAACTTGAAAATTAAAGTAATAACCTTTAAAATTCCCATTTTTAATAATTAATAAATGGGGGTAAGTAGATATGATTAGATGTTTAATCAGTTGTCGCCGGAATTTGTTTATTGTTATGCTATTCTTGCTCGCTGTTAGCACTTTCTATTCTAAAGCTCAGGGATTATGTTTAGGATGGCTGTTAGAACATGAGCGTTTACGGGAAACATATTCTCACGTCATTGTATGTTCTGTTGAACCGCCTGAATGGTACAAAAATTTTCAGTTTTTTATTAAGATGTTACGAATTGAATTTAGAAAGAAACTATTCATATTCACAATTTGTAATATATTGCGAACTATGGAGAAAATATGGATGTATTGTTTTAAGTGGGCTTTTGAGCAATTTGCGTTATCAGATATGGAACCATTTTTATTCGAGAGAATGAGTTCTTTAATAATCGAAGACAAGTTAGTTACACTTAGATTGGAACTGACAATATGTCCAACTATAACTAAAGAATTTGAGTCTGAGAGCAAAACTGTTTGTAATGAAAACAAGCTGTTCATTGAAAATTCGGAACTGCAATATGGCTTGGCATATTTTCCAGTTTCGAATATGGCAGACGAGGTTGTCTGTGAACTGAGAGATTTCGGATCACAGTTTATTGAGGAAATAAAAGAATCATGCTATGATGAGTCAATTGAAGATGAAATGAGGAAATTTTACAATACCCTTTCTGAAAAGGATAAAAGACGATATGCTGGAATCGAAGCAATGAAGCGAAGTCATGGAGGTATTATTTATATTTCTGAGATATTAGGATGCAGTCGGAAGACAGTGGCTAAAGGTATGAAAGAGTTAAGAGACCTGCCTTCGAATAGCGGATATGAAAAGCGGATTAGAAAATCTGGTGCTGGTCGTAAGTGTTATGATCAAACTCATCAGGGGATTGATGAAAAATTTTTTGATGTTTTAAAGAATAATATTGCGGGAGATCCGATGCAAGAAGAAGCGGTATGGACAAATCTAAGTTACAATGCGATTGTCCAAAAATTGGCTGAAAAACATGGTATATATGTCAGTACAAAAGTGATTCGACAGCTTCTTAAAAATCACCGGTATGGTCGGCGCAAAGCTCAGAAAAAAATGACGATGAAAGAGGTTGCCAACAGGGATGAACAATTTGAAAATATCGCTCGTCTCAGAATTGAATATGAAGGAAGTAAATACAATCCGATTATCAGTATTGACACAAAAAAGAAAGAAAATCTTGGTAACTTTTATCGAGATGGTCATTTGTATACACGGGCGGAAATAGAAACATACGACCATGATTTTAAAACCTTTGCGGAAGGAGTTGTGATTCCGCACGGCATTTTTGATATCAAACAAAACAAAGGGTTTATTAATATTGGTATTAGCAAAGAAACGGGTGAATTTGCTTGTGATAGCCTTGGGAATTGGTGGTATCAGGAGGGTCAATATGAGTATCCTAATGCTTTTTCTATATTGATATTATGTGACGGAGGCGGAAGTAACAGTTCCCGTCATTATTTGTTCAAAGAAGATATCAGTAAACTATCTGATGAGATCGGAATTGAAATACGCATAGCTCATTATCCTCCTTATACATCAAAATATAATCCAATTGAGCATCGCTTATTTCCTCATGTTACAAGGGCTTGTCAAGGTGTGATCTTTAAAAATGTTGAAACAGTGAAGGAACTTATCGAAAAGGCAAAGACAACTAAAGGGTTGAAAGTTACTGTTCAAATTATTGATAAGTTATATGAAACAGGTAGGAAAGTAACAGAAAATTTTAAAGAAAATATGAAAATTCATTTTGACGATTACTTACCACAATGGAATTATAGAGTTATACCAAATGGGAAAGTTATTTAGTCATGAATCCTTAGTGGGTTTGATTTTGTTGTATCTTCCAGATGAAGCGAGATGATAAAAAGCAGTATGGTTTTGCTTTCGATCCAACACATAATATTCTTTGACCTTGATTTGACAATATTCCTGTTTTTTGGCTTTTGTATCACGTTCGATCTCTTTACGGGTACTATCGGATAGGATTTCAATGCACATATCTACAATTCCCTGAAATGTTCGGTCCCTATTTTTGATGCCAATTGAATTGCTGTTTAAAATAACGCCAATATCTGGTTTTCGAATCGTGACCTTTTTAGATAGATTCAGCCGGAACCCCATTTCAAGGCCGATTACTTTTGCGATTGGATAAGTATCTAAAAAATGATGTATGAGGCTTGTAAACCAGAAACTCATTAAATATGCTTCATAATCTGACACGGGTTTTTCCTCCAAAATTCCATTGTTCCATTCATAATGCACATCACCATACTCATAATACTTTTCCCAATACTCTTCTTCAGAAACTCTGTGACCATCCTCACGTTGAATATCTTTTGTTTTTTGTTCTTTATACGATATCTTATGCTGAGGATGCTGAGTTCCTCTTACCTGTATCTCTTTTACTTGAAATCCCATAATACTTTCCTCCAAAAACCTTTTGTCATTGAGATTGTAGTTGCGAGAATTTAACAGCCATGGGGCGGAGTAAACTCGCCCCGGTTACGAGTGATGATGCTGATTTTAACGGATTTTGTGGTCGACGAAAACCCCGAAGGGGTTATACATACCAGCCCAGGGCAGCGCCCTGGGTATAGGAACGTATTGCGATAAGCCCTGAAAGGGCGTTACATAAAGAGGCACATGTCACGCCCTTTCAGGGCTAAGATGTACTTACCAATATCCAAGGGCGTTGCCCTGGGCTGGTATGTCACGCCCTTTTCAGGGCTTATCAAATACACCACAAAATCCGTTAGAACCAGTGATGATTGATGATCAATGGCCTATTTGGTCTTTAATGGTAAAATCGCATGTTCCGGACAAATTTGTGCACAAACCGCGCAACCTGTGCACAGATTTGGATTGATCTTTACTTTGTCTTGATCCAGATAAAATGCAGGACATGCAAGTTCATTGATACAGTAACGATGATTTTTACATTTATCTGAAACTGAATAGGCTGTTTTTTTCATGCGTGTTGCACTTGTATTCAAAAGTGAACATGCTTGTCTTGAAATAATTACAGAAACACCTTTATATTGCAACGCCTGTCTAATGGTTTGAATGCTTTTTTGGATATGATACGGTTTAATTACTTCCACATGATCTACGCCCATTCCTTTGATTAGATTTTCCAAATCAATGCGTTTATAGCCCTCATACCCCCATTCGTTCATATCTACACCCGGATGCGGTTGATGACCTGTCATTGCTGTAGTCATGTTGTCAAGAATCACCAGAGTTAAATTATGTTGATTAAATACGGCATTGATCAGGCCCGGAATTCCTGAATGAAAAAATGTGGAATCGCCAATAAAAGAAATAATTTTTGCCTGCACTGACTTTGAAAAACCACAAGCTGTTCCAGTAGATGCTCCCATACAAATCACAAAATCCCCGCTGGATAATGGCGGCATAAATCCAAGCGTATAACAGCCAATATCCGATGGACAAACGGTTTCCATGCCCTCGCTTGCTTTTTTTACAGCATAAAAAGTGGCTCGATGAGAACAGCCGGGGCATAAATTCGGTGGCCGTTGAGGAATTTCAGGAACATCCCGCAAATCAGGAAGGGTAGGGGGCTGATAGGATATCTCAAAGTAAGAAGCAATAACCCTTCTGACAAGTCCGGGGTCAAATTCATATAATCTTGAAAAAAGTGTCTCTTTTTTACCTTGAATCGTCAACATGAGCTTAGCATCCTGTGCAATGGCTTTAATCCATTCTTCCATGTAGGGTTCGCCTTCTTCAACAACAAGTACCTTTTCGCATGTCTGAAGAAAATCTTGAATACGTTGACATGGCATGGGATGAGAAAAACCAATGCGTAATATCTTTATTTGATCAGTCGCCTGTAAATCTTTTATAGCATCAGCAACATAATTATAGGATACGCCATTACAAACAATCCCAAATTTCCCTTGTCCTGTTATAAAATTGAATTCGGATTGATTCGTGATATCCAGTGCTTTTTGATAGTTATTTAATAATTTAACATGTAATTTTCGGGAAACCATAGGGACAGTCACATATTCAAATGGTGATTTTATAAAATGTCCTGATTTCTTCACCGGTTTGATTTCACCAAGACTGACCACTTCTGTTGCATGATTTAATCGAGTGGTAGTACGAAATATTACTGGTTCCTGAAGTGTTTCTGACAATTCAAATGCATATTTCACCATGTCAAACGCTTCAGCAACAGAAGAGGGTTCCAAAATAGGAAGGCCAGACAGTTTTCCATAATATCTGTTATCCTGTTCATTTTGACTTGAAAACATACTGGGATCATCAGCGCACACAATCACGAGACCTGCTTTAACGCCAACATATGCAAGGGTCATCAGGAGATCAGCGGCCACATTCATCCCTACATGTTTCATAATGGCCATACTTCGTAATCCGCAATTAGCAGAAGCTGCAACAACCTCTAATGCTACTTTTTCATTGGTACTATATTCAAAATATAAGTCGCTATTTTTGGAAATTTGAAAAAAATTCATTGAAATTTCTGATGAAGGGGTTCCGGGATACGCGGCGGAAATAGCCAGCCCGGCTTCTATTGCTCCTCGAGCAATTGCTTCATTACCAAGTAAGAGCATTTTTTTTCCCGGTGAATCCGTAAGTAATTTATGCATAAATGTATCCTTAATGTTGAGTTCAACTGAGTTAATGTGTATCATTTTTTGCTATAGACTTTCAGATAAATAATTTCACGGCGTTATCGGTCGGAGATATACTAAAATGTATTATCTCCTCCCTCTAGCCTTGTGAAATTCATTATCTGAAAGTCTATATTTTATCTATCGTATCCTGCAAAGGGTGTAAAGTTTAATTTTATTGACCTGTTTTACATATTAACCTAAATAAAGACCAATAGACCAATCATGGAAATCGAAAATCGAAAATCAAAAAATATCATCAATCACTATGTTAAGGATACCTGTTATGATATGGGTTGTAGCAACTAGGAATCAAGGTAAAACCTCTGAAATTCGTTCATTGTTAAACAATTTTCCTATCGAGATTAAAAACCTCAATGACTTTGGAAAAATTCCAGAAGTTGAAGAAACGGGTAATACTTTTGAAGAAAACGCTTACCTAAAGGCAAGTTTTACTTCAAGAATATTAGGCATCCCTGCTTTAGCAGATGATTCAGGATTGGTTGTAGATGTGCTAAATGGTGCTCCGGGCATTCATTCAGCACGCTATGGTGGACCTGATACAACAGACATGCAAAACTATATGAAATTGCTTGAGGCTATGAAAGATCAACCTAATCGTCATGCGCGTTTTGAATGTGTGATTTCAATTGCTATTCCACAGGGACAAGCCTTAACTTATGAAGGACGGTGTGAAGGAATAATTTCAGAAAAACCTATGGGAATACATGGGTTTGGTTATGATCCAGTATTTTTTTATCCGCCATTAAACAAAACATTTGCCGAACTCACGTTAGAAGAAAAAAATCAAGTCAGCCATCGCGCCCTAGCCTTAAAACAAATTCAACAAGAGTGTGATAAAATTCTAATATAGATAAAAAAACATACTCTACCCCATGAAAAAGACTTTTAACAAATCAGATAACAGGTGAGTCATGAGTACAATTAAAGAATTAGTAATACAAAATCGGAGTTGCAGAAGATTTTTTGAAGAAGTATCGATTCCACGCGATACCTTAGAAGAACTTGTTGATCTTGCTCGCTTATCCCCGTCTGCTGCGAACATGCAGCCCTTAAAATACATCATTTCCAATGATGAACTTCAAAATGAGCTTATATTTCCATGTTTGGCCTGGGCTGCATATTTAAAGGATTGGTCGGGACCAGTTCAAGGTGAGAGGCCATCAGCGTATATTGTGATTCTTGGGGATCAGTCCATTAGCACTAACTTTTGGTGTGATCATGGTATTGCGTGTCAGAGTATTTTACTTGGGGCAAGAGAAAAAGGCTTTGCAGGATGTATTATGGGAGCAATTAATAAAGATAAGCTCCGCGAATCATTACATATACCCGATTATTTAACCATAATGCTGGTTATTGCGCTTGGAAAACCAAAGGAGCATGTACAAATTGAGCCAGTAAAGAATAACGACATCCGTTACTGGCGAGATGAAAATGGTGTGCATCATGTTCCCAAACGGGATTTAAAAGATATTATTGTTCAATAGTTCGTTGGGAACTTCGATCGTTCCCACGCTCCAGCGTGGGAACGCAGATAGGGACGCTCCAGCGTCCCGAATTGACGTATAGATTTTCAGATATTAATTTCATAATTGAAAGCAAAATGAGAAGTGGTAAATTCCCGTAGGGGCGAGGCATGCCTCGCCCCTACAATCGTTCATCTTTGCAAATTATTTATCTGAAAATCTGTAGAAAGCGTATAGGGTTCTGGACAAAATTGGACGCTGGAGCGTCCATGGCTGCGTTCCCACGCTGGAGCGTGGGAACGATCAATTCGCTTTTATTGCTGGATGACAATCGATTAAGGTAATAAATTATAGTAATGAACCTGCTAACTCGCGAAGTTGCTTCTTATCCACTTTTTGCACTTCGGTTAATGGAATTTTATCCACGACCTCAATTACTTTAGGGAGCGCATATTTCGGTATCCGGGTTTGCAAATAGGATTTAATCTCTTCAACATCGAGTTTATAATCCGACTTAGGTTCAATAAACACAGCGACTCGTTCACTGCCTTCCCGTTCTAAGTCTGGGATACCTATAGTTGCTGCCATTTCAACACCGGGATGTTCATAAAGTATTTCATCCAATTCTTTGGAATAAACTTTATATCCAGACACAATGATCATGTCCTTGGTTCTATCTACAATGTAAAAGTATCCGGATTTATCAACAACAACCACATCTCCTGTGGCAATATATCCTTCATCATCAATTCCGCTACCCGGAACAGGCCAATATCCAAGCATTCGCTGAGGCCCTTTGACATACATTTCTGCACGTTTGCCATTAATCGCTTGTTGAAATGTAATTCGTTTTTTGGTTTCTGGATCAACCAATTTGATTTGAGTATCTGGATATGGAATCCCAACCGTTTTTCGTTTTTCTTCTGCCAGTTCATTTCGTTTATTTCGACTTGCCTTGACCAGCTTAGCAATCACTTGATTCGTAATTTTACCGACCGTATCATTACTCACCCAATGCAAAGAATGCTTTAATACAAAAGACAATCCGGGCGTTAAAAGTGCCTTACTCGATAAAGAAACCACAAATTTATTTTTTAGCAGGCGAATAAGTAATGATGTATTTAGATGGGTTGCAGGCGACATCTCAGATAATCCGTATCCTTCTAAAATCGAGCTGCTCGCCTGTTCTTCAAATTCATGCTGAACCCGTTCAGGTAATGGCGCTGATCCAGAAAGACCTAATATGCCAAGATCAGGCAAGGTTTCTCTGGCAAGCTTCATAAACTGGGTGGGCACACCAATTTGTAATACGGGATGATATGTCTGAATCATTTGGAGCATTGACTTCGTATCTCTTGCATCTGGAATGAGAATTTGAGTAAATCCTGCCAGTGTCATTGTGTGCATCGCAATATGACCATACGAATGAGAAAATGGAAGCCCCAACAGCACTGCCATATTTCCTTCCAAAATACGAGTGATCGGTCCAAAAGCACAGAGTGTCTGAATGCAGTTTGCATAAATATTCCGATGAGTCAACATACATCCTTTTGGTAAACCTGTTGTTCCACCCGTAAATAAGAGGGTTTCCAGTTCTTTATCTGTTTCAATAATCATGTTGGGTAAATCGGGTACATAATCATGTATTAATTGTTTCATCCACAATATATCGGAACCTTGTGTAAACTTAGGACGACTCAATGTTTCTTTTGAATAATCGAGAAGTCGGGTAGCAATAATATGTTTTAACGGCGTTTGTTTCTTAATTTCCATGATGGTATCCAGTTGAGTGTCTAAGCAAATCATTGCTTTTGGACCACCCTGCTGACATTTGTGGATTAAAATCCGTTGAACTTCAAGTGTATTACATGGAATATGTACAAGGCCAGCCATTGATATTGCATAGTCAGCAATAATAAATTGAATAGATGTTGGCAGCAACGTGATGACACGATCCCCTTTTTCTAATCCCAAAGCACGAAATGCTGTAGCCAGTCGCATTGTTTGCTCATACACTTCAGGGTAAGTTAATCGGTAATCATATTGAATAATACCCTGTGTTTTAAACCGATGGGCAGCATTCACCAAAAGGCTATATACAGGGTCTGTTGGATAGGGTTCGCACGATTCTGGAATACCAAAAACCGCATATTCCTCAAGCCAAGGAGGCTTTTCTTTAAACCATTTGTTTTTAAATTCAGTAATTGATGCGAATCGCATAGATATCTCCGATATGATGTTATACAATACCAATATTATGTAAAAAATGAATGGAGTCCCATACTTGGGATTCCGTTGTTCCGGGTTTTAATTCAATGACTAAAATGGTATTGTCTTTGATGTATGGTTTAATATGCTGAAAATCAATATCACCAGTACCGAGTGGAAGATGATCCGATAATCCTTTTGCATCATGGATGTGAATGCCAATGAGATTATCTGCATATGTTTTTAACAATGATTCAGGTTCAAGGAACCCTAAGAGTTCATTTGCACGTGCATGACCCATATCATGCCAGTATCCTAAGGGAGCGCCTTTAAATTCTGAAAGAATCTGTCCCATTTCTATAATGCCGGGCAATTGATGATAATAATAGCGGTTTTCCAAACCAAGGGTTACATGATATTTTTCAGCCACAGGTAATAATTTATCCAAACTATACAACAGGCTGTTCAAATAAGGCGCTTTCTTTTTTTCGCGTTCAGTTAATTTTTCCTGAATCTTAGCTTGTGCTGCCTGAGATTGAATTTGGCCTGTGTTAAAAAAATTCTCAAATACACGATGTTCAGATTCAATGTCAATATACCCGCAATGCAACACAACAGCTTTGGCGCCGTGATCATGAGCATGTTCGATTGATTTTTGAGTCCAATAAATGGCTTGTTGACGCATATCTATATCAAGAGAAGATAATATAAACAGGTCTCCGCTGCTTTTTTCCTTTGGTATTCCATCAGGTCTGGGGAAATAATTGTGAATACTGGATATTCTTAAATGTGAACGCAATAAACGGGGTTTCATTTGGCGGTATGTTTCTGATGAAATCCGATATTCGAGTTCAATGCCGATGTTACCAAAAGATTCCAGTTTGTCCATAAGCGCATCAGCGTTTTCAATTTGAAATGTTGTAAAGATTGTAGAGATGGATAGCATAGGTGACCTTTGTAAATTTTTGATTTTTGATTTTTATTCAGGTTTGACCTGATGTAATAAAAGCGCTCCTATAACAAACAGGATGATGATACTTAATATACCGTAATTGGAATGCCCGGTTGTTTTTCCAATAATGCCCATAAGTAAAGGCCCTACAATTGTCGCAAATTTACCAAAAATATTGTAAAATCCAAAAAATTCAGTTGAATGTTGTTCTGGAATAAGCTTTCCAAAAAAAGAACGGCTTAACGCTTGAATTCCGCCTTGAGAACTGGCTATTAAAAAAGAAAGTATCCAAAATAAGATCACTTTTGAGCTTTGATCTGAAATGTAGGGCAGGAAAAAACCTAACGTAGTAATAAATCCATACACACTGATACCAAAATATAACATCGTTTTATCTGAAAATCGATCAGCAAGTTTGGCATACAGTAGCGCAAATGGAAATGCGATAATTTGAATAAATAGAATAGCAAGTATCATCGTGTTCATTTTTAAGCCCGACTCACTGCCATAAGCCATCGCCATCGTGATAATTGTATCCACACCATCAATATAAAAAAAATAGGCGAGTAAAAATAAAAAAACAGGTTTGTAACTACGGATGTTTTTAAATGTTTTGTATAAACGAATGAAGCTGTCTTGAATTAGGCGTTTAGGCTTCTCAATAAAAAAACGCTGTTGAATAGTGAGCATGACTGGAATCGAAAACATAAACCAGAATATCGCCACAATCACAAAACTCACCCGGGCAGCAATGATGGGCAATGATTCTCCCGGTTGTGATGATATTGACCAGAAAATTACGCCAATAACCATGCAAAAAGGAATAACACTGCCAATATAACCCCATGCGTAGCCGCTTGCAGAAATCCAATTCATCCGGTCTTTATCTGTAACATCCACTAAAAACGCATCATAAAATATATTAGCGCCTGAATATCCAATTCGAGCAACAACAAAAATAACAATACAGGCTAACCACATTCCTTTACCAATACTTAACATGGCTAACGTAGCAACAATACCAAGACCAGTAAAGAAACCTAAAAATCGTTTTTTATAGCCTTTAACATCAGCAATTGTTCCCATAATGGGCGATAAAATTGCCAGAATGATGGATGCAAATGAATTGGCAAACCCCCAGTTTGCTGTTGAAATATGCTGAGGAACACCAAAAGATGCCGTTTCTTTAAAAAAAATGGGCATTAACGATGTGACCATGATTAAAACAAATGTTGAACTCCCAACATCATATAAAATCCAGCTTTTTTCTTCTTTGGATAAGGACTTCATAAAACAATTCGCTTCTCACAGTGTGTGTGATATGTTGTAAATCGAAAATCGAAAATCGAAAATCTATTCAGCATTATTGATATACGCTTCAAGATAAGAAGCCACCTCTAACGGTAAAGAAGTAAAGTATATATTTCGGTTAGTGTTATTTGAATTCAGTGTTCCATGTTTAGAATAGTGAAAAATTGAATAATATATCTCTCTTAAAAAAACAATGACTAAATTGCTGTTGTGCTTTGATAAAAATATATTTATAAAGTGCTTCATAGTGAATCACCATAGGGTCGATACATGTAATAGCAATACTATGTTTTAAGGACAAGATAAATGAAATGGAATACCATTGAAGAGCTGCTTGATTCGCATGTTCAATATGAAATGCGGCAAATGAATGGGAAGGGTCTTCAAAAAACGCTTGAACAAGAAATAACCGAATTGTTTTCTTGGTTTGATCAGGTAAAATTTCGTGAAATGATTCCCAAGGATCAACTCAAAGCCATCGCCTATAGAAATTTTCAGGAACATCACCTAACTCAGGACGCGAGTCAATTTCTTCACCAATGTATTGAACGATTGCATGACTATTTAAAAAGAGATTACACATATTTAAGTGATCTATTGTCTTATGATCATTACACCCATTTAGTTCAGGAAGTCGTTCAGCTCGAATCTTTACGAAAAGAATTGGTGCATCATTTTATTTCCAGTTCCATCTACTCGTTGCTAATTTCTGAAATATTATATAACGGCATCAAGGAATTTCTTTTGGCTCAAAGAGAATTCTCGAAAAAAATTCCCGGAGCGGATTCATTGATTAAATTAGGTCATGGGTTTATTTCAAGAAGAGTTCCTTTTTTAGAAGAGCAGATTGAAAAAAAATTGATTCAATTCATGAACAGTAATATCCGAAACGTGATTACCAAAAGTGAACACTTTTTAATTAAAATGCTTGATGAAACTCGCATTCGTCAATTGGGACAAGAACTCTGGGAATATTTACAACAAAATTCACTATCTCAGATGGTATCTTATATTGATATGAGAAACATTAGTACTATTTTTCCTACGGTCATTGACATCATCACTCATATCCAAGGATTACCTTGCTATCATGAAGTACTGTCCGAAATTTGTGAATGTATTGATGAGCAGTTAGGCAATAAAACGATTCATGAAATCGCTTTAATTTTTGGAATTACACAACAACGGGTGATGGATGAAGTCATGGCCGTTGTTGTTCCTATTATTGAAAACCCTCAGGTGCAGAAACATATTGAAGCACGGATTAGGGCTCGATTGAAAGGCTTCTATGACACGATCAATGAATAATAATGACAATGCTAACGCAAAGCAGAATACGAATCCCCCTTTGAATCCGATTATACTTGCCTCTGCATCTCCAAGGCGAAAAGAATTGCTCTCTGCAATCGGTCTTGTGTTTGACGTGATTCCCAGCGACATCGATGAAACCCAAGTTACCGATTCAGACCCATGTAACTATGTTAAATTATTATCTGAATTAAAAGCAAGCCATGTTGCAAGGATGTATCCTGAGCATTGGGTCATTGGCGCTGATACGATTGTTCTGATAGATGGTCAGATATTAGGAAAACCCGAATCAATAGACCATGCACGCATGATGCTTCGGTGTTTATCAGGTCGTTGTCATACAGTACTGACGGGTTATTGTTTAACATGTAAACAAAAGTCAGTTCTTTATTCAGATGTTGTCCAGACCCGCGTGCTTTTCAAAACTCTTTCAGAAAAAGAAATTGACTGGTATATTGTTTCAGGTGAGCCCTTTGATAAAGCTGGTGCTTATGGTATTCAAGCGAAAGGCATGTTTATGATTAAAGAAATTTATGGATCATATACCAATGTCGTTGGGTTGCCGGTATGCGATATTCTTTCGATGCTTATTCAATACAACATTGTCGATATGGACACATATGCAATATCAGCAAATTGAACAAAACAGTACAGCTATCAAAAAACGTATTGAAACTGCCGCGATGAACTGTGGCCGAAATCCTGATCACATCAAACTGATTGCTGTTACCAAAACGGTTACTCCGGATCGAATTGAGAATGCGATACAAGCTGGATTAAATAATTTTGGAGAGAATTATATTCAGGAAGCGATACACAAAATTCAGATGGTAATCCATCAAGATATTTTCTGGCATTATATTGGACATCTCCAGACCAATAAAGCCAAGATTGCTGTAAGCCATTTTCATCTGATTCATTCAGTTGATTCTGTTAAACTTGCACGAGCCTTGAATCAATACGCTTCACAACTCAATAAAATTCAATCCATCTTACTTCAGGTGAATATTTCGGATGAACAAAGCAAATCGGGTTTTTCTATGAATCAGGTTGAGTCTGCGATACATGATATTTTACAATTTCCCCATGTAAAAATTCAGGGATTGATGACTATGCCGCCTTATTTTGACGATCCAGAACACGCGAGACCATTTTTAAAGAACCTGCGACAACTCCGGGATCATCTTCTCCATGAATTACCTCAAGTCTGTTTAGATGAACTGTCTATGGGAATGAGTTCAGATTTTGAAGTGGCCATTGAAGAAGGTGCTACGATGCTTCGAATTGGAACCGCCATTTTTGGAGAAAGAGAATGAAAATTCTTCTGCATACCTGCTGTGGGCCTTGTACCATCTATCCTTTGAAGGTACTCAGAGAGCAATCCATTGATGTCATGGGGTATTATTATCGATCCAATATTCACCCCTACACTGAATGTATCCAACGTGAAAATACATTAAAAACCTATGCTGAAGAACAGGAATTCAAGGTTATTCTTGAATCAGGTTATCATTTAGAAGATTTTTTACGTCATATGGTGTTCAGAGAAAAAGATCGATGTCAGGTATGTTATTATTTACGCTTATCAGCAACTGCTCACATTGCAAAGCAAGGTGCCTTTGATTATTTTTCGAGCACACTCCTGTATAGTAAATACCAACAACATGAACTGATTCAAAGTATCGGGAATTCAATAGGTCAATCTTTAGGGGTACCGTTTTATTATCAGGATTTTCGTATTGGCTGGAAAGAGGGAATACAGGTTTCAAAATCCTTGAATATGTATCGCCAACAGTATTGTGGCTGTATTTTTAGTGAAAAAGAAAGGTATGTAAAATAGCAAAACGTCATGTTCAGTAATTTTTTTTATATCATTATTGCGTTAATGATTTATTATACGCATCAACCCAGCGAAACCGGAGACGTAGAGTTTGTAAACCATCTTGGATTGACTGTGGGAATATTTTTATTATTTTTAGGTTTTACGTGGGCCATTTTTCGTAAAATGCAAACCATGATCCTTCAGAAAAAATTTAAAAATCCAGACCCGTTTTTTCAGAATAGTGTCAGTTGGCTCATGATCATCTCTCTATTGTTGTTTGCTTTATACATTTATGTATTCAATTTGAAAGCTTTATTTGTCAATCTATTCCTATTTAAAGCGTTTCCAAGCCTTTTGGCTTTTTTGTTTATGTTAGTATTTTTTGCCCATTTACTATTCATCTGGTTATTTTCTCACAAAACCTATCAAATTCTCTATAGAACTCAGATTAAACGAACTATTTATCTCTATACGCATTTAGCTTTTACAATACCCGCACTTATTCCTTGGTTAATTCTTTCAGTTTTTACAGATGTGATCAGCAATATCCCATCACCACAATTACAAGCTTTTTTAGAACAACCGATTGGTGAATTTTCTGTTTTTGCAACGTTGTTTTTATTTCTGATTATCATCGGCCCGGGATTGATTCAAAAGTTATGGGGATGCAAGCCGCTTGAGAGAGGATTTGCCAGAGACCAGATAGAATACATCTGCGAAAAAGCGAACTTGTCTTATCGCAATATTGTTAAATGGCCTGTATTTGGCGGGATGATGATTACTGCAGGTGTGATGGGGATTGTGAAGTGGTTTCGGTATATTTTGGTAACATCAGCAATGCTTGAATTTTTATCTCCTGAAGAAATCGATTCAGTCATTGCTCATGAAATTGGTCATGTCAAAAAAAAACATCTGATATTATACATTCTATTCTTTTTGGTCTATATGCTTCTTGCTTATTTATTGATACCCCATTTAGTGATGCTCGTTATTCTTATTAAACCCATCTATTTTTTGATTCAGGACAGCCAGTTTGACCGCATGAACACGATTTCTGCCATCTTTGGTTTGACGGTGATTCTCTGTTTTTTGGTTTATTTCCGCTATATTTTTGGGTATTTTATGCGAAATTTTGAACGTCAGGCAGACATGTATGTGTATGAACTTATAGGTCATGCCCAATCACTCATCTCTACATTTAACAAAATTATTCTAACGAGTGGGCAAAATCCGGATAAGCCTGACTGGCATCATTTTAGTATCTCTGAACGTATGGATTACTTAAAAAAATGTGAAGATAATCCACTGTGGATTTCAAAACATGAAACGAAGCTAAGACTAAGCCTGATCATGTATGCTTTATCAACAGTATTTTTATTGACGATTGGTTATATGGTGAATTACGGTAATTTATCAGAATCATTTGACATATATACAATGAAAAAGGAGTTATTTTTACTGAGTGAAAAAAAAGGAGTGGATAATTCGAATCTATTTGCCATCATGGGCAATTTTTATTATAGCCTGAAACAATATGACAAGGCCATTCAGGCATATGAAAACTCCTTGGCATTAAAACCGAATGAACCAGAGGTATTAAATAATCTTGCATGGCTGCTTGCCACAAGTTCTACTGAAGACCAAAAACAAAAAAAACGAGCTGTTGAGCTGGCAGAAAAAGCGGTTGTGATAGACAGGTCTCCTCATATTCTCGACACATTAGCTGAATCCTATTATGCAGCAGGTATGATTGAAAAAGCAATTGAGAT
>PDZT01000444.1 GCA_002753105.1 Deltaproteobacteria bacterium YD0425bin50
AAACTCACCCTGAACAAAGCAAATTACAAACTGTGATTGGTATTGATAGCCTTGTGGCAAGGCAGATGACCAAAGAACTTTTAGATGAAAATCGGCATCTAAAACAATTTTTAGAAAACACTCATGAAGGTATTCTGGAATTATGTAACAACCGTATTATTTATGCGAATAATGCTGCAACCCAATTGTTTCATCTATCCTGTGAACGTCTCATTGGACTTACACTGAATGATATTCTGGATTCCGCCTATCATTTTTCTCTGAAAGAATTGGAAGATAATCGTTTTGCAATGGGATTATATAGAGGAATCACTGTTAAATTACATGGGAAATTTATCTGTATTGAAAAATTAGTGTCTAAAACTGCATCCACAGATATTTTTCTCATGCGTGATGTAACCATACAGGCACTGACTGAAGAGCAACTGCGTCGTTCGAATCGTGCATTAAAGGTATTAAGCGCATGCAATCAGGTCATATACCGTGCATCTGAAGAGCAATACTTTTTTCAACAGATATGCGATATTATTGTTCGTACGGGTGGTTATCGAATGGCATGGATTGGTTTTCTGAATAATGATATCTATAAAACGATACAAAATATCGCCTGCGCTGGATTTGAAGATGGATATCTATCCGAGCATCCAATACGATGGGCGGATTTAGAACATAGACTTGGGTCTATAGAAACAGCTATTAAAGAAAAACGAACTGTGGTGTGCAAAAATATCAATACGGATCCAAGCTTTTTTTCATGGCGTATGGATGCATTTAAACGAGGATTTGCTTCTTTTACAGCATTGCCATTAATTCCAGATAATCATTTATATGGGCTGTTATTTATATATTCAGAACATCAGGATGTGTTTGATAAAGAAGAAATCGAACTATTAAAAAATCTTGCTGAAGATGTATCGTATGGGATTGTATATTTACGTAATCGAATTGAGAGAAAACAAGCGGAAGCGGATTTAAAACGGGTGAACGAAGAACTTGAACACAAAGTGAAGGTGCGAACTTCAGAAATTCTAGAAGCCAATCAGTTGTTAAAACAAGAAAATGAAGAACGTAAACGGGCTGAAAATACGCTAAGAGATACATTACAGGCTACTGAAAAGCGAGAAAAAATCGTTTCTGCATTATTTGACTGCGCACGTTATGTTCTTGATGGACCTAAATTTGAAGATATCTCTGCATGGATGATCGTAACCTGTAAAAAAATAGTTGAAGCTGAATTTGGTTTTCTGATCTTGTTTAAATATAAAGGTATGGGGAATGAACTCGTTTATGTAGATCCTGATATGCAAGACATATGCAAGACACATACATTTAATTTACTGATTCAACGTATGGCTGATTCAATCACAAGAGAACCCGAATATATTCCTAATTGCTGGAATACCAAATATGCTGATTTGTGTTCTGCATGTCAAATAAACAATTACATTACAGCGCCGCTTCATATAAAAGATCAACCTATGGGGTTATTTGTAATTGCCAATAAAATATCTGGATTTAATGAGGATGATCTTAAAATTACTACCGGGTTTGCAGAAATCATGTCTATAGCACTCTCTAACTGGCGTACTTTAGAACTATTACAAATTCGACAGGGTCAATTAATTCGTTCAGAAAAACTTGCTGCTGCTGGTAAACTTGCGGCTTCTATTGCTCATGAAATCAACTCACCTTTGCAAGGAATTGCTTCCCTGCTCTCCCTGATGCGTTCTACATATCAGGATAACCCTGATCTTGTTGAAAATGTAACTATTTTAAATGATGCGTTTTATTCAATTCGAAACACTGTAAAAAATTTGCTTGATTTAAGCCGTCCCGGCCTCGAAGGAAAACAGTTGATTGATGTGAATCCGATTATTGAAAAAACCACTGCTTTAATGAAAAATCATATCAAAAACCACAAAGTAGAACTTGTCTTGAATCTGCAGCAAAGTATTCCGATGATCTATGCATCTTTTCAACAGCTCCAGCAAGTTTTCATGAATTTAATCAACAATGCTATAGATGCAATAACAGAAACCCTAAACATAGATGAGGATACTGTTTCCAGTACAAATCTAATTGGGTCTATTCGCATTTGTTCGAGTGTTTCAAACAACACTATTCTTATTGAGGTACAAGACACAGGTCCGGGAATACCGGATACGAGTTTAGCACAGGTTTTTGATCCATTTTTCACAAGTAAAAAAACAATGGGAATGGGTGTTGGTCTTTCGATCTGTCATGGTATTATTGAAGATCACAATGGAACGATTGAAGTTAAAAACCATAGTAATGGCGGCGCTGTTTTTTCAATTTTTTTACCCATTGCATAAATATGAAAGAATCAATTCATGAGAATCTATCTTGAAGAAAAGATCGGTAACCCTGATTTATTTACAGGTCGTAAAAGAGAATTGAAAGAATTGCTACAATGGACAACGAAAATCAAACAAAAACTGAGTCCAAGTCGGGCGTTAATGTCTCGTAGAAAAACTGGTAAAACTGCATTATTACAACGTTTCTATAATCTTGTTTTTGAAGCAAATGATGGTGTGATTCCGTTTTACTATGAGGTCAGAGAGGAAAATCAATGGGCAATTGAGTTTTGTGAAGATTTTTTTACAAAGTTTATTTTACACTACATCGCTTTTAAATCCAGAAAATATGAATACTTAAATATTAAGCTCCCTTTTGACAATTTAATTAAAATCGCTAAAGATGAATCCCAAGTTCATCTGATCGACATGATTTGTAATGTAAAAGCGTTAATAAAAGATGAATCCATATCTTTGTTATGGCATGCGGTTCGTGACGCCCCCCGTTCGATTGCGGAAATGAATGATGACCGTGTGCTTCAGATGGTTGACGAATTTCAATATTTGAACCGAAAAATATTTAGAGATCGTCAATGCCAAAATCGGATCAGTGATTTTGCTCAACCTTACATGAGCACTGCAGAATATAAAAACGCACCGCTCTTAATTTCAGGTAGTTGGGTGGGGTTGCTGATGTATGACGTCATCAAAATGCCCGGACGTTTTCGGATTACGTTTTTAGAAAATATTCCTGAAGACGAAGCATTGGAAATGATTTTGAACTATTCCATCCAAGAAGACATTCCCGTATCCGAAGAAACTGCCCAGTTCATAGCGAGTTTAAGTGAAGGCAATCCATTTTATATTAGTGAAATTATGCGTTCCAGCACTCCAAATAAGGACTTAACTACCCAGGAAGGCGTTCTGAAAACGCTTGAATTTGAAACATTAAACAAACGCGGCAGTATTCGGGGTACGTGGATGGAATATATTCAGTACGCTTTTTCTACAGTGAATGAAATTCATGCCAAGAATATAGTTCTTTATTTATGCAAGAACAAACACAGAGAAGTTAGCCGCAAAGAATTGAGAGAGGCCTTGAAGTTGACAATGCCAGAA
>PDZT01000445.1 GCA_002753105.1 Deltaproteobacteria bacterium YD0425bin50
ATGGACACCAGCCTCTAGCAATTCTCTCATGGTAACATATGACATTCATTTCTCCTTCAAAAATAAAATTTTGGTTTATTTCCACCGCCTTTTTCAATCCTTGAAACCGACTTTATGTAAAGAACAATCATGACCGTTTCCTACTCAAGCACCAGATTTCAAGTCGAAAGGCGTGCGAGATTAAAAAATCAGTCTCATATAGCAAAGAATAGGTGAATACACAAACTATTTTTTTTGAATATGAGCTACTCTGGGAGTGCCTCCATAATCAGAAATAAAGCATAAATGATCATATATGCCTATTGACTGGACGGCGTTGAACACATCTTTGTCTTGGTTCCATCCGATTTCAATCACTAAATACCCTTTGTCTTGTAAATACATATGAGCATGACGAATAATATGGATAATACATTCTAATCCATTCATACCTCCGTCTAAAGCGGAATAAGGTTCATATTGAAAAATTTCAGGCGATAGGCTCAAAATATCATTTGTAGGAATATAAGGGGGATTCGATATGATGAGATCAAAACGTGCGTTCTTTGGAGAAAAAGCACTAAACCAGTCTGACTGCACGAATTGTATTTGTCCAAGAACGCCAAGTTTAACAGCATTAGATACGGCGACTTGTAATGCTGCACTCGAAATATCTGAAGCACAATAAAAATGATCTGGATATTCAGATAGCAAAGACAATATGACCGCACCGGATCCTGTGCCTAACTCTACTATTCGAAGTGGTCTTCGATGTGATATAAGAATGTTGCATGATGACTGAACCAAAAATTCGGTTTCTGGTCTTGGAATTAGTACTGATGGAGTTACGTTAAAATCTTTAGACCAAAATTCTTTATGCCCGAGAATATATGCAACAGGTTCTCGTTGAATACGACGATTGACCAAAGATTCAAAACGGTTTCGTGCCGTTTCATCTATCAAGTCATGAAAATGGCTATACAGATATTCTCGATATTGATTTAAACTATATGCAAGTAAAAGTTCTGCAGTTAATCTGGGGCTGTCGATATAATGCAAAACAAAATGTTCAGTTGCAGTGTTAAGCGCATCTTCTATGGACAATAAATTTAATTTATTTTTAATTTTAATTAAGTTTGTCCACATTTTTTAAATGTTGAGCTTGATAATAAGTGGTCAACTCCTCAATCAGCTCAGTTAAGTCACCTTCAAGGATGTATTCGAGCTTATACAAAGTCAGGCCAATACGATGGTCTGTCACTCTGCCTTGTGGGAAATTATAGGTTCGAATACGTTCACTTCGATCTCCAGATCCAACCTGATTCTTACGGTCTTCAGACCGTTTATCATTTTGTTCCTGAACTATCCTATCTAACAGACGTGCTCGTAATACCTTTAATGCTTTATTTTTGTTTTTAATTTGAGACTTTTCATCTTGACATATCACAACAAGACCTGTGGGCAGATGGGTAACCCGTACTGCAGAATCCGTTGTGTTGACGCTTTGTCCACCGGGGCCTCCTGATCGATACACATCAATTTTTAACTCACCTGGATCAATATGAACTTCTACTTCCTCAGCTTCTGGCAAAACAGCAACAGTAACGGCTGATGTATGAATTCTTCCTTGAGCTTCAGTCGTAGGCACGCGTTGAACACGATGCGTGCCACTTTCATATTTGAATATGCTGTAGGCGCCCTGACCTTGAAACATGCCAATAATTTCTTTATAACCACCAACCCCAGTTTCATGGCTACTTAAAATTTCGATCTTACAGTTCTTTTTTTCAGCATAACGGCTATACATTCTAAATAGGCTGCCGACAAACAAAGCAGCTTCTTCGCCACCTGTTCCTGCACGAATTTCAACGATAACATTTTTTTCATCGTTAGGGTCTTTAGGAATCAAAAGTCTCTTTAATTCATTTTCCATTTCCGCTTTTTTAGCTGAAAGCACTGGAATTTCTTCTTTTGCAAGGTCTTTAATCTCAGGGTCACCGTCTTTGAGTAACTCTTTGCTTTCTTCAAGCTCTTTAACCACCTGTTGATAGGGTTGAAATACAGCCATAATTTTTCCAAGATCAGAATGCTCTTTTACATATTTTGGATATAACTCACGATTATTAACGATTTGAGAATCGCTAAGAGATTGTTCTAATTCAAAAAAACGTTCTGCAACCCCTTGAAGTTTGTCTAACATAATTTCATATTCCCTATTCTACAGATAGTTTAATTAGCGCCAATTGATTTTATATTTTTTAAAATAGTTTCTTCTTATCCGTTGGCGTTGGCATCACTCTGTAAATTTGCATACTTTTTTCTAAACCGTTCAATTCTACCTGCACTATCCACAAGTTTTTGTTTCCCAGTGTAAAATGGATGACACCGTGAACAAATTTCAATTTTAATGTCTTTTCTTGTCGAACCGATTTCAATAACATTTCCACATGCGCAAGAAATTGTTGTTGGAAAATACTTTGGATGAATATCTTTTTTCATGCTTACTCCTTCAAAAAATGATCATACGAAAATAAAGTTCATGCCACTATGAATTCATTGAATCCAAAAAATCATTATTATTACGCGTTCCTGTAATTTTTTCAAGTAAAAATTCCATACTATCAGTAGTATTTAATGAGGTTAAGAGTTTTCGCAATATCCAGATACGGTTTAATTTGTCTTGTTCAATTAGAAGTTCTTCTTTACGGGTTCCTGATTTTTTAATATCAATCGCAGGAAAAGTTCTTCGTTCTGCCAGCTTTCGATCCAAAACCAACTCCATATTACCAGTTCCTTTAAATTCTTCGAAAATAACTTCATCCATACGACTACCCGTATCAATCAGAGCTGTTGCAATAATGGTTAAACTGCCTCCTTCCTCAATATTTCTAGCGGCTCCAAAAAAACGTTTTGGCCTGTGTAAAGCATTTGAGTCCACACCTCCAGACAGTATTTTTCCAGATGGAGGCATGACAGAATTGTATGCGCGAGCCAACCGAGTAATACTATCTAATAGGATAACCACATTTTTTTTATGCTCAACAAGCCGTTTTGCTTTTTCAATGACCATTTCTGCAACCTGAACATGCCGCTCAGCAGGCTCATCAAATGTTGAACTAATAACTTCAGCATTCACTGAACGATCCATATCCGTTACTTCTTCTGGTCGCTCATCAATCAACAAAACAAAAGGAATAACGTCTTTATGGTTCGCTATAATACTGTTGGCGATATTTTGCAACAACATCGTTTTACCAGTTCGTGGAGGCGAAACAATCAATCCTCGTTGTCCAAATCCAATCGGAGCAACCAGATCAACAATACGCATGGGATAATTATCAAAATTGGTTTCTAGAACAATACGTTTTGCTGGATATAAAGGCGTTAAATTGTCAAATAATATTTTTTCACGTGCAATTTCTGGGTCTTCATAATTGATTGTCTCCACCT
>PDZT01000446.1 GCA_002753105.1 Deltaproteobacteria bacterium YD0425bin50
AAAGTACATAAATATATAATTCCCATCTGGAATGAGGAATAAAATAAGTGAGATACAAGCAGAAAATCATTGCTATAACAGGAACTAAATATCTCTGAAGTTCCCCGCCGCTTTTACGATTAAGTAAAATCGAAAGATTAAATCGGGAATAAGCAGGCCTGTTTTGAGAATCAAAAAATCCCGGAATACCTAAGGTTGAACTGTTGCTGTGAATATCCTGATAACAAACTTTATCAATAATTGACCAGTCGGATGCAATCTTCATATCCGTATTTTGTTGTGGTGATATCCCTTGTAATCCTAATACATCTACAATATATATGAGTTGCTGACGAGTCATATATGAATGATAGAATTTTATCTCTAAATTCTGCTGATCAAAAGGAAATTTCTTAAAATCAAAATTTCCATTAAAACGCGCTGTTACATGATAAGTACGCACTGTAATTTGCCCATTTTGTTCTTCTGCTATTGGAGGTCCGAGTCTGACAGGAGAAACAGTATTTACAAATGTGATATTTGAATCGTCAAATTTCCCAGCAAAACGAAACCATAGATAAAAATCCAATTCATATGTCGAATTTTTTATATCAAGACTGCTTATTTTATTAACATCTATACCAGTATAAACTACCCTGTATTTATTCATTACTTTTCCATCTATAACGATTGTATCGCCATTGAGTACTTTCTCTAGTGTTTTGTCAGATTCGATAGGCTTATCAACTATCTGATACTGTGCATTTACAGGAATAAACATCTGTTTTAAAAATATGCCAAAGTGCATTGGGCGGTTCACATCTCCATTTTTATCAAAATAAATGGAGCCGCTTACTCCAGTTAAAGCGTTTTCTGCCTGATACATGCCGGCCAGCGCATCTCGAATATCCCTTCGAACTTTCCGGATAGGATCAGAGTTATTGATTTCTAATGTCTTGATGGCCTCAATTGCAACCATCGCAGCATCGTAATATCCTGCAGCAACCCATGAAGGTTCTTTAGAATACTTCAACTGATATATTTTTTTAAATTTTTGACCTTTTTCATTGGCAAGCTCGGCTAAAAACGGAGATAGCGCAAAAATTTTATCCGTAAAATAACCCGGATTACTTTGTTCCTGTGGAAATCGTTTAACCCCATTCATAAACGACGGGGTAGTAAAACTGTCTGATCCAATAATGGGATAATTCACTCCAGAATATTTCAACCCATTAATAATCAATGAAGCCTCATCGCCGTTTACAGCTAAAAACAATATATCAGGATCATCAGTCTGTTGGGTATCTTGAATTTGCCAATTTTTTTTCCCAAAACTATCTGCTAATGATTCGCTGTAAAATTCCTTTTTCTTGGAATCAACAGAG
This sequence comes from Deltaproteobacteria bacterium YD0425bin50, assembly GCA_002753105.1. Taxonomy (GTDB): domain Bacteria; phylum Desulfobacterota; class Desulfobacteria; order Desulfobacterales; family YD0425bin50; genus YD0425bin50. The sequence goes on from PDZT01000446.1 coordinate 1,365, forward strand.
GACCGAAGTTCAGTAAAAATACGTCCAAATTCTTCATTCAGAGTTTCACTGTCAGATTCATATCCCCATTTTTTTTTTATTGTTATTCCAATATCCAAAGCCGTTTTTTCAAAACTTCTCGCTAAGGATGAACCATAAAGGCCTTTATTATAAATAATTCTTACGTGGTGTTTGTTTATATTTTTTAAATAGTTGGCGATAAAGCTTCCCTGAAAATCATTATTTGGAATAATCCTAAAATAAAAATCATTCCCAATACTTACCTCAGGAACTGATGCTGATGCGGTAATCGCCGGAATACCATTTTTACGATATATATTTCCTGCGGCAATGGATGCATCACTATCAAAATGGCCTAAAACCATAAGGATTTTATCATCTTCTGAAATTTGCGAAGCTATGTTTGTAGATGCTAACACCTGATTTCGGTCATCGTAACTGCGAATTTTAATTCGCTTTCCTTTTACCCCGCCATGTCTGTTTATTTCTTCAAGACACATATTGATTCCATTGAGCATGTCTCTCCCTTCTTCTTTATACGTGCCTGTCATCGGTGCCACAACCGCAATATAATAATCCTCTTCGGTTATCATGAGAATAACGAAAACTGCTGTAATGAGTATTAAAACAATTAATCCAATAACAATAGTTCTTTTTTTCATATTAACCTTATTATTCAAAATACCAATCACGAATATGCTGTCCACCAAGCGCCATGTTGTACCATCCCTGTAATCTCGAACTGATTAAAAAATGCTGTATCTCAAAAAATAAGGGAAGCACAGCACATTCTTCTTCACAAAGAATCTGTTCCGCACGCCAGTAAGCTTTTTTCCTCGCTTCCTTATTATTTTCTCTCTGAGCAAACTCCATTAATTCTTTGAATTCTTTATTGTCCCATCCAATATAATTCTTTGAATGCGTTGGATGAAACAGTTCATTTAACCAATTATTGGCATCAGGATAATCAGAACACCAGCCTAATCGAACCAAATGGGGCGTATGCGGCTGTTTCATATGTTCTACATAATCCAACCATTCTTCAGATATGAGCTTTATTTTAATATGTAGATAATGCTCTAAAAATGTTTGAATTGCTTTAGCTGCTCTTTCATGCTTTTCTGAAGTATTAAAAAGAAGTTCAATTTCTGGAAATCCTTTCCCGTCTGGATAACCTGCCTCAGCAAGCCATTGTTGAGCTTGTTTTGGATTAAAAGAAATACCTAACTGTTCTTTAGGGTCAACAGAGCCAAACACAGGATGTCTGGTAAAAGTAGTTGCCGGCTCTTGATTTCCATTATAAAGCACTTCACATAGTATTTTTTTGTCAATAGCCGCAGAAATTGCTTTTCTAACAAGAGGGTTATCGACCGGATGCAGTAATGTATTGAATACATATGCATAAGTACAGAGCTGCGGAACCTGATGAAGATTTAAAGACAGAACCGGATCGGATTGAATCATTGATATTTCGGAAGGCATGATGTTCAAATAAGTCCCACCTAATATGTCTAATTGATCATTTTTAAATAACATCAAGCCAACTGAACTCTCCGGAATAACAAAATATCTTACTTCAGGAATCGCAATTTTATTCACATCAAAATAGCGTTCGTTTTTCCTTAGTATTAAGGATATTCCTTTTTCTCTTATTGCTAAACGATACGATCCATTACTTACAAAATGATCCGTTTCTGTCCAAGTATCCGGATATTTTTGAATAACATTTCTAGGTAATGGACGATATACCCATAAACCCACCATCGCAGGAAAATAGGAAGCTGGATTTTCTAGTGTAAATTCAATTAGATAATCTTCAATCGCTCGTACTCCAATTTGGGATACATCCTCTATTTTCCTGTTGTTTATAGCCTTAGCGTTTTTGAGGATGTATAACATATTCGCATACGGACTCTTGATTTCAGGTTTTATGTTTCGTTGAACTGCCCAGACAATATCATGAGCAGTAACAGGAGAGCCATCTGTCCAGACTGCATCTTTTCGCATATCAAACCTGTATGTTTTCCCATCGTCACTGACTGTCCAGTTGTTGGCAAGCTCAG
>PDZT01000447.1 GCA_002753105.1 Deltaproteobacteria bacterium YD0425bin50
GTATTTCGGTTAACTCATATGTACTCTTTTTGCGGCAATCGTTTAGCTCACGCATATTATCAAGCAGGGATGGAAAGAAATGGGTCACTGTTTTCCAAAGTTTAAAAATTATGTTTTTTTTTCCAGATTTCTGTTTTGCCATTTTAATCCTCCCTGTTTTAAATGATAGTAAAATTTAAAAGTATAGCAAAAGTGCCCTTATAAAAAAACAAAAAAGTGATGGAAAAATTTTTTTTACCTTATTTCAATATCTAATTGAATTTATTGAAATTTTAAATTCAATTATTTTTTGATCTGAATCGCTGCTTAGCTTGATGCATATGGGGGAGTGAACGGTTACCATCTTGCAATCACCAACAAATAACAACCCCTTTTTATGATCACTATTTTTAATGATTCGTTCTACTGCGGGTGTATAAAGCCCATCATCCGCGTTCTCTCCAGAAACAACTTCCGTTATCAAAGGCATTCCTAAAGGATCAAGACTTCCAATCAACACTTTGATTTGTTTTAAATTAGGATCATCTTTGCTGTGTCCATATTGCATTAAACTGTCTTCACCTCCCGCGTGATACCCGGACGCCGTCGTCGTATCAATTCTTACTTTTGTTTGCTCTAAATCATACACCCGAATTGTTACTTTACTCAATTCTGCCTCAATACCTTCCCATGTCTCAGATTCACTCAACTTCTCCAATAAAAGTGTCAGCCGGTCATCTGTAAAATCGGTATCCCTAATCGTTAACCCCGTCACTTTTTCCAAAGTAGTTTGACTTTGCCTAACCCAATCCCTAACTGTTACTTTTCTATGATCTCCCTGAGAAAGTATATGTGACAACCATATAGTCGCTAACCATCCGAAACTCAAGCCTTGGTGCAGCCCATGATGCTTTATGTGCCTATTTATTATACCCGGCAAATCTATTCTTAGCATTACATTGAGTAAAAGAACATAATCGTCTATTCTTTCGTTCTTGATTATAAGTTCACTAGAGCCTAATGTTCTTTCAAGAATATCGTCTTTCATTTGTCTATTTTTTGTGGTATGTTTTGTTTTCATTTTTTCTTGATACCACAAAATTAAATATCTTTCAAAAATTTAAGCGAATGGACAGTAATAAAGTAAATATTCGTTTGTCCCATAGCGTGTTTTAATTCAAGGCATGTTTTTTGAACATTTTTGTAATACATCAGGTTGCTGGTTCGTCCTGAATTTCGAAGATATGTCAATAGTATTAAGTCGTTTTACTGCATGCGCAGGAGATCGACCCAGCAACTCGTATCCTTGAGTACGCCGTTAAATTTGAACTATCCGATGGTCTTGTAGACGGTTTTGGAAATTTAGATATCGAAGTGGCGGTATATTCGGCAAGATACTTCAGATGATCCGCATATCCTGTGGTAAACAATTCCGCCCACAATACCGGCAGGATTCAACTAGTGTCATCAAAGCACGGAGGCAATTTTAAAATCTGCTTCATTTCTTCATCCATTGCCCAAGGCAGGAAATGAGAAAGATCATCTGGAACTGATGATCCGTTCTCAGCACAGGCTCTGAAGAAAAACTGCAGCCAGGTTTTAGGGTTGATGTTCCACAGACTCAATGTCTGAAAAATTGTGAACATGATGGCGGAAAGGGTGCCGCTCCACTCGGCCCCTGAACCGTAAAAATTTTTCCGTCCCGTCACTGGACCTCGCAATTTTCGTTCTGCGCTGTTGTTATCCATTGGAAGTTCAGGGTGATCCACAAAAAGAGTCAATCCATTCCAATGATTCCCTAGACTCTTTAAAACTTTTTCACAGGCCGGGTGAAGCGTGCTTTGCTGAAGTTGTTCATCACGCTTTTGTGCCATATCGACCATGGCATTTTCCAAATTAAGCTGCGCCTGAATCCGTTCAGAAGAGTCGATTTCTGTTTCAAGGCGTTTTTCGTTCAACTGATAAAGGGCGCCGATATCCTGCACCCAATCCATTGCCCATTCTTCCAAGATCGGATACCCTTTTGCAACAACTATAAAATCCCGACGGACATGCGCCCAACAAAACACCAAGACTATCCGTCCGTCTTTGGCAATGACCTTATAGGCGGCATATCGGTCAACAGATAAGAATCCTTGGACGACCTCCTTGAAATGCTTGTCTGGAACTGTTGAAGATCGGGTTTTATCCATGATAAAAACAACCGAATCAGCCGATTCAAAGACCCACAAATACCAGCGGTATCCGATTTTCCCCTCGACAGGTGAAAAAACCATCCATCGGGTTTCATCGGCATGCCAGTGAGAGGCGGTACGGTTATGAATGATGATGGCTTCATAAACCGGTTTAAAAAACGGTAGCAGTCTTTTCAATCCGTCCGTAATCGTTCCCGCGGGAATATCAAGACCTGACAACTCCAGACTTTGAATCAGACGATGGGTTGGACGGAAGGTGTAGTATTTGTCCAGAAGGATTTCAATCCAGATGGAATCTCCATATACACTCCGGGGGATCAATTTGGCTGGACCTTTAGCCGTAATGACTGCCGGCACATTTGCACACGCGCATCCCCGAATGTACCGTTTCCGTCTGATGCGGCGGATATGCGCTTTCACATCGACTTCAACAACTTCCGATTCTTCAATCCCAAAACCGGGAAGAAAAGGAAGATGACAAAACGGACAATTTTTTTCATCTTCCGACAAATCGTAATCTTCATTGATAACCGGCAGATTTTTATGCTTCCGCCGACCATGACCCGGAGTCCCTTTTTGTTTTCCCCGTTTCCGTTTAGGTTTGTTATTATCGGATGATTCACCCGATTTTCCAACGTTTTTTTCCGAACTTTGAGCGAAGACCATATCTCCAAGTTGTTTGATTCTAGCTTGAAGCGTTTTTCTCTCTAGAATGTAAAGGGACTCTCTTTCCTTGGCCTTTTGGTGCATTGATTTCCAGTAAGCCAATTCAGACCGGAGAATGTTGTTCTCTTTCTTCAGATCACAGTCCTCACATTCGAAAAGACGATTGACCGGATCAATAACTATATCTATTATTGTTGATCGATGTTCGGCAAGGGGAACACCCTCAAGTAAAGAGAGAGGTTGATGTTGCCTTTCAGAACCAAAGGCATTATACTTTATTTCGCATTGGAAAATCATGGTGAGTATTTATTACCTTTTGAACTTGTTGTCCAGCTTTTTTATGGGATGAACGAACATTTACTTCTACGATCTCTTATAATCATAAGCCGTGGTAGATTAGGCGAACCTGTGATTGCACCACTCTGATTATAAATCATAGGCATACGATCCGTTAATAACATTAAATTAACCCAACTTGCGACCTATAAAACTTGAAAACTAAAAACGATAATAAATGCTATCACCTTTAGAAAAAAACATTTTGCAGTAACAGCATGAATACTTTTTGGTAATAAACCTGCAATTT
>PDZT01000448.1 GCA_002753105.1 Deltaproteobacteria bacterium YD0425bin50
CGTATATCGCGTGACCCATGGCGATTTTTGGCCTGAGGGTTCATTATGTTTGGTTTGAGCGAGAACGGTATATAAACAATCATATAATATTGATTCTTTAATGGGTTTTGTTAAATATGCTGAAAAACCAATTTCTTTTACGTGTATAGCATCGCCGCGCTGGGCTGGAGATGTCAACATTATCAAGGGAATGGTTTTTAACAGAGCATCTTGTTTAATCCGTTTGCCAAGTGTCTTTCCATTGATAATCGGCATCATATCATCAATAATTGCGATATCAAAAGGATCATGTTGTTCAAATCCATCATGTAAACACTTTATAACTTTTTCAGGATCAGATACTGTTTTACATCTGCATCCCCATGAATCAAGATATTGACTGATAATTTCAAGATTAATATGGTAATCATCAACAACAAGAACATGCTTATCTTTAAGAATAACTGGATCATTTATGATTGTTTTTTGATCAATAAGTGAGGTACTTTTATCGCATACAATTGTAAACCAGAAAGTTGATCCCTTGCCGTATATACTTTGTACACCTATTTTCCCTTTCATTAATTTCACTAATTGTTGTGAAATAGCTAAACCTAACCCCGTACCTCCATATTTTCTGGTAATGGAAGCATCTATTTGTGAAAATGGTTTAAAAAGCTTATCAATTCTATCTTCTGGAATACCAATACCCGTATCCGTTACTTCAAACCTTAAAGTTACTTGAGTATCCGTAATATTTTCATAAGTTACGTTTATAGAGATACTGCCTTGCTGTGTGAATTTAATTGCGTTGTTTGTCAGATTTAACACTATTTGTCTTAATCTTCCCGGGTCCCCACAAATCAATACAGGAACATTTGGATCAATTGTATAGTCAAAGTGAATATTTTTTTCTTGGGCTTTAAATTTCTGCAGATCGGCAACATCAGAAACGAGAATGCTTAGATTAAAATCAATATGTTCTATTTCAATTTTACCCGCTTCAATTTTTGATAGATCAAGTAGATCATTTAACACCGTCATTAGAGAATCCGTGCTGATTTTTATCAATTGAGCAAATTTTTGTTGCATGGTATCCAAATTGGTTTTCAACAACAGATCGGTCATGCCAATAATACCGTTCATTGGAGTGCGAATTTCATGACTAACATTTGCGAGGAATTCACTTTTGGCGTGGCTGGCTGCTTCGGCTGCCTGTCTGGCAATTTCTAAAACATCAATCGCCTCTTTGCGTTCGGTAATATCATGACCAACAGAAATAAGCCCTGTTCTTTGTCCAAATTCATCGAACAATGGCTTGCTTTTCCATGATATAAATAACGATTTTCCCGATGGTAATGGCCATTCCAATTCATCTGAAATTTCATCCCATGCGTCTTGATCAGGAAGGAACAATTTATATGCGATTTCTTTTTGACTTTGGTTGGATCGGTTTGTATTAAAAAGTGAGTTAATGATGGGTTTATGGATTACGTCTTGTTTTTGACATTCAAATAGTATTTCAGCATAGTTATTTATATAAATAATTTGCCCAAGATTATCCAGATGAATAATGGCAGATCTAGCATTTTCAAGCAGTTCAAGATGTCGTTTTTCGCTTTCCTTAAGTGCCTTTTCAGTCTGTTTGCGTTCTGTTATATCCACATGGTATAATACAACTTGATGTATTTGACTGTTTGAATTATATACTGGAAACGCATGAATTTGATGTAAAGTGAGCTGTCCATGTAATCCACGATGTTCATGTTCTGTTATAAATGATTTTCCTGTTAATTTTACCTGTTCAATTGGACAAACAAGTGTATCCGATGTACATTGAACATCAGTATCATGACACATTTTATAACAATATGCTGATGTGTTTGGAATCAGACCACTTGCACTATTCGCCATGATAATTTTATTTGTATTTGCATCTACCAGATAGAGTGGATGAGGTAATGTATTTAAGAGAATATTTAAAAGTTGCTTATTTTGCGAACATTCAATAAGGTGATCCCTGCATGTTGCCTCATGATCATTCATGTATATTACCTTTGATGTATTTTTTTAAAAAGGATTGCGGGCTGTTTAATTACAAGTTATTGATCATATATTTCATGCGTTGATAAATGCATCTATATATAATTAGATCATACTAGCATGACTATGATGTAGTGTAGATGGATATGAATGTCAATCATCATTTAACCAACAAGATAAACAAGAGGATATGCGTATGAACCCGAAACAAAATTTATGGTTTATTATCTGGATACTGAGTTTTTTTTGGCAGACTGCTTTATTGACTTCTGCTAGTTCCGAAACAATTGCATGGCAAACGAATAAAGAAACCGCAATGAGTGATGCCAAAGCCAAAAACCAATATGTTTTATTATTCGGTGGGCAAGAAGGTTGTGGTATCTGCACTTATATGAAAAATACAGTATGTGAGTCCATCAATCCAGCGATTAAATCCTTAATCGAAAATCAGTTTACGAATTGGTATGTAGATTTGAATGCCAGCACAGAGTGGTACCCTTATGCTGAAAGTTTAAGTACAGTTTACACACCATTAATTGCAATCATCAACCCATATGAACCCAATACTTACGTTGATCGATTAACTGGCAGGCAAGACCCAGTCAATTTTTATCAATGGCTTTCCAATTATGCAACATCGCCAGAAGTCATTATTCAGGATACACCGCAAACAGACCCCGGAGAACCTACACAGGAAGAAATCTATTTTGTTGAACTCATCAATCGGGCACGCGCTAATCCTAAAGCAGAAGCAGATGCTTTTGGTATTGATCTTAATGAAGGTGTGCCGGCAAATCAAACCATTTCAACTGATCCAAAGCCTCCGCTGGCAATTAATCTCAATTTATTTACGGCTGCGAGAAACCATTCAGAAGACATGGCTGCACGAAGTTATTTTGATCATTATTCTGAAGGTACTAATGCGAGTCCGCAGGATAGATGCAATGATGCTGGATATTATAGTTTTTCAGGAGAAAACATTGCTATGAACATGTCAACAGTTGAATTATATATCAATCAATCAACTGCAGACTATCATCATGAAATACTTTTTGTTGATGAGGATTATCCAAATCGGGGACATCGAACCAATCTTTTAAATGCGAGCCATAATGAAATAGGCGTTGGTATGGCCAAAGGTGAAAATTATGATTCATGGCCAAGCGCGATTTTAAGTACCAATGATTTTGGCCGGGTGTCTTCCAAAGTATTTGTTTGTGGTGTAATCTATAAAGATAAGAATGCAAATCATTTCTATGATGTAGGTGAAGGATTACCCGGTGCAGTTGTAACTTTAGAAAATAGCAGCACTTCAATATCTGCTTTGAGTGGCGGAGCATATAGTATGTCTGTTACACCCAATGGAAATTATGTGCTTACAGTATCTTTTCCTGAATCAG
>PDZT01000449.1 GCA_002753105.1 Deltaproteobacteria bacterium YD0425bin50
TGAAGCCTCAATTTTTTTTTTTTTTTTGACGTTGAAATTCCTCGTTTCTCAGAAAAACAGGCAATATAGGATTCAAAGTAAGCTTCTAATTCTTCCTGAGTATATCCAAGCATATCTGCATACGTCTCATTCATGGTAATATCTTTGAGGTTATTCAATTCTGAAAAAATTGAAACTCTGCTGAATTTGGATACCCCGGTAATAAATACAAACTGCAACGCTGGAGACACATGTGCACCTTTCAAAACACCGAAAAAGCGTTTTAAAATCTCTCTATTTTTTTTAGCAATATCCAAAGCGTTTTCGCCTTTTCCAAGATGGTCAATAATTGGCTTATCATATTCATCAACCAGAATAACAACCCGCATTCCGGTTTTTCTGTTCAGTTCAAGAATCAGGCTGGTAAACTCTTGCGCTAATAAAGAATCGGTAAGGCTGATCTCATAATATGAAGCAGTGTTGAATAAATTATGCGCCAAAGACTCTTTCAAATGCTCAGGATTATCATGTGTTAGTTCATTAAAATCAATGATAACAACCGGGTAGGTTTTCCATTGCCAGTCCGTATATTCTTTTATCCATAACCTGTCAAACAGCTCTTTCCTGCCCTGAAACAGACATCTCAGCGTAGAAACCGTTAGAGATTTACCAAACCGTCTTGGGCGGGACATAAAATAATAGATTCCCTCATCAATCATGCGGAAAATATGCTGGGTTTTATCCACGTAAAGATAGCCATCTTCACGAATACGTTCAAATGATGATGTGCTTACCGGTAGTTTAGGTAGTTTTGGCATTGGAGATATCCTTGTGTGACTCTATAGTTGCCGCTTTTTTATTGTGGCCGAAACGGAAGATCAAGGCCGATAATTATAATCACTTCGAGCGTATCATTCATGTTACTGAAGAATAGGTCTCCGTAGCAATTGATTTTAATTTTTGTCAATAGCATATTTCTCGGGGTTTGTAATTCATCCTTGTCGGTAACAAAGAATTAGGACGCAGAGCGTCCAGACTGCGTTCCCACGCAAAGCATGGGAACGAGCCTCTGAACCGACAAGAGTGAATTACATCCTTTCCCGGGAAAAAACCATTTGACAATATATAAGGTTTTTATTGTAATTCTTAAAAGATACGTTAATATGATGTTTATGTTCTATTTTTGTGAGTATTTCTATCGATTAATATCTTAATCGAACAAACAGAAAATCAAAACAGAGGTCAATCAATGGAAAATAGAGAAAGATTAAAGCATCTTATTAAAACAAGGTCATTTAAAATGTCAGATACACCTTCAATACGTCTTTCATCCGGTAAAATGAGTCATTTTTACTTTAACCTAAAAAAAGTAACTTATTACCCGGAAGGTCAGGTACTTATTGGTGATGTCATCTATAATAAAATTCAGGACTTGCAGTTCAAACCTAAAGGCATAGGCGGGCTGACGATGGGTGCAGACCCTATTGCGATATCTGTTGCCTTTTCGTCATATCTTAAACAAAACCCAATTGAAGCCTTTTCGATTCGTAAGGAACCCAAAGGATATGGCATGGGGCTGCAACTTGAAGGAAATGTTGAGAAGGGAGACGATGTTATTATTATTGATGATGTTGTAACAACTGGGAATTCGACAATAAAGGCCATACGCATAGCAAGAGAGCAGGGATTAAATATCCTTTGCGCAATTGTACTTGTGGATCGCTGTGAAGAAAATGGCAGACAACATATTGAAGCTGAGAATATTCCAGTATAAAGCGTCTTTACAGTCAATGATTTTAAATAGAAAATGCTTATGTCAGAAATGAATCATAAAGCAACTATTGAAAAAATTGTCTCAATTGAAAAGGCATTTGATGTCAATACGCTTGTGTATCATGATATAAACATCTGGCCAATTATTCGACATGCCATTCATTATCAATACTTACGACCTAATGCCAATTTCACCCAAAAAACGAATCAATCCTATGAAAAATCCATTTTAACATGGCAATATCCGGATATAAAACAACTGAATGGAATTCCAATACTTTTTTTTTCACGAACCATTGATTATTCAGATCAGTGGGAAGGCAACTATTATAACCGTCATATTGATCCTCTATGTGATGTCTGTAACTCAAAATGGAATTATGTTAAAATAGAACTTCAGTCCAATGAATCCTTAAAAACACTCCCCCGTTTTGAACCGACCTTATTTATTGAGCATCCAAAATCCAATGGAATTTCTTCCAATAGCGAATATCGTATTTCAGAATTTGATGCATTTTTGAAAATAGTTTTTGAAATTGACCCAACGCTTCGCATTGATGAAGAAGTTTTTATTTATAAATCCCATTGGGTAAATCAATATTACCTCTTTTTTAAAGAACTGTTTGAACAAGTGCAGCCGAGAATTGTTTTTCAAGTCAACTATGGAAACATTATTGGGTTTGCTCTCAACAAAGCAGCAAAACATCTTGGAATTTTATCTGTAGATATCCAGCATGGATTTCAAAATCCCTTTCATGGAGAATACACCCATTGGACAAGGATTCCAGCCAAGGGTTATGAACTTTTACCAGATATTTTTTGGACGTGGGGGAATCCTGCCAAAAACAATATTGAAAAATGGCAAATTATTGGATCAGAGTATCCCAAGGCAGTCGTAGGTGGAAATCGTTTTTTGGGAATGTGGAAAGAAAAACTTGTCCATGAAAATACAATTGCGATGCCTGATGCTTTTCAAAATATCATTCAGGGAAAAGAAAAAATTATTCTGATTACCTTGCAAACCTTAGCCAATCCCTTACCAGATCAGTTAATATCTGCTATGAAACGGTCACAAAACAATAATTGGATATGGCTTGTTCGACTTCATCCGTTACAGCGTCAGCACATGACAGAAATTCGCACTATTTTGGATCATCATGGTATCCGAAATTACGAAATTCATTTTGCCACATTGATGCCGTTATATCAACTGCTCAACTTGTCTGATCATATGGTAACTTGCTTTTCAACCGTGTGCTATGAAGCGTTGGCATTTGATGTTCCGGTAACTTTAGTGCATCCTGCAAGTCTGGATTTTTTCAAAGACGATATTGACTCAGGAATATTTTCCTATTCTCTAACGTGTAATGCAATTTTGGATTCAATTGTTCATGTGAACTCCTCATCAAAAGAAACTATTGCGTACATTGAAACCAGTAAACAACACTCGGAACAGGCATTGAAAAATATCCTACAATCACAACAGGTAATTTCTCGTGAAGTGAATGAACAACAGGGATTGGTATTCAATTTGATTGGAGAAACACTTTATCAGAAAGGCAACGTTCAAGAGGCGAGACACTGTTTTGAAAAAGCGCTATTATTATGTCAGAATGATTTTAACATTCACAATAATCTTGCAGTGGTATATTGGGAAAATAATGAG
>PDZT01000450.1 GCA_002753105.1 Deltaproteobacteria bacterium YD0425bin50
AGTATCAAAGTGGTATTGGAATTTTTTAGTATTTCTTCGGCTGTATTTTTAATATTGAGAATGCGTTGAGTTGAGTCTTCTATAGCAAAACTTTGTTGAGATATTGTTTTTTCAATTTCTTTAGCAGCGGTTAAGTTTTTATTTGCATTATCGACAATATGATCAAATTGTTCCCGGGTACTGAGAATCCATTTTGAACCTTCATCTACTACTTTTACGCCTTCTTCAGTAGATAATACAGTTTTATCTGTGCTTTTTTGAACATCTTCAATCAATGCTTTAATTTTTTTCGTTGAATCAATGGCTTGATTTGCAAGATTCATAATTCGTTCAGCGATTGCTGAAAATCGTTTGCCAGCTTCACCTGCACCAGCAGCTTCTATGGTTGCATTGTAAGAAAGAATGGTTGTTTGTTCACTCAGATCATTCACTATATCAAGCGCTGAACTCATTTGCTGACTCTTTTCTCCCAAGTCTGACATGTTCATCACGACATCTTTGACCTTTGTTTTTATTTTTTCCATACCATCGACTGCTTTTTGAAGCGTTTTTTTACCTTCACTGGCAGTGGTATTCGTCAGGTCAGCAGATATGAGCATGTCTTTAGCTGTTTTAGAAATCTGCTTTGATTGTTGAACTAATTCTTCCATGGTCGCTGAGATTTGAATGGTATCATTTGCCTGTTGAGTTGAACTTTCTTCTTGTTTTTTAGATGCAAGAGTCAGTTCTTCAGAGGCTATAATCAGCTCATCACTGGCTAATTTCATGCTTTTATTAAAGGAATAATAAAATCGTAGAGGAATATAAAATATGCCGATACAGGCAATAATCACAATCGAAAAAACAACAGCGAATGTGTATTTTTTTTCTTTTTTGGATTGAACTCGATACTGTTCAGAATCTTTTGTGGCAATATTTTGAAGTACATCCAAGCTTTGGGTCAGCGTATTCATGAGATTATCATATTGTTCAAGTAAAAGAGTGGTTGCAGAATCTTTTTGAGCTTCATAGATCAGGGTTAATACTTGTTTACGTACATGAATAGTCTGATAAAACATGCTGGATACATTTTCTAATAATTGGGATTCTTTTTTAAAAGAAATGAGGAGTTGCTCAAAATTTTCATGGATATGTTTATCATAATTCGAAATTTTTTCGAGTTCTTTTTGGATATTTTCCTGCTTAGGAACGATGAGCATTCTAACTATAGCATCATTGATCAGTAAAATTCTCTGATGAACTATATTCAAGCGATCTATTACATTTCTATCAAACTCATATAGATCATGCGTAATTTCAGCCAAAATTGAAGTTTGTCTAACTGAAAAAATTGCTGAAATTGCTCCGCCGATAATTACAAGGCATACGATCAGTGCGATCCATGAGCTAATCCTTAATTTACGTAATTCCATATGTATATTCTCTCTATTGTTTGATGTTTATAGAAAACGTTGTCGAATTTGCTGAATAATTTTTGAATAATATGTGGGATTTCGCTGTAAGTAAAACGTTTTTTCAATTTCATAATCCTTTTGTTGGTCAGTACATTCTTTTAAAAAGAAATTGAATTGATGTATAGATTCAAATCGTCTTACAAATAATTCGCCCCAGGTATTTTGAGATACTATACTTAAATCATTAATATCCATGATATTGAAATGGTTCTCTTCCTTTTCCCAAGGATTTTTTTCAAAACTAATGACAGTAAGCAGTTTTCTGATTCGTTCTTTTTTTAAATAATTAGGGTAGGGGATGCTAAAAATATCTGTAGTACCAAAGAAATCATGCATTTTATTGATCAGATTGATAATTTCGCGAATGGTAACGCTAGAAGAATTCGGTTCCATGCTGATATGTCCCGGAATATAGAGTTGATTCCACAGGATAAATGCTATCAGATAGATAATATTAGGATGAGATGCTAATGGTTTGATGCTGTCTGTTATCAATTTTTTTGTATCACTGGTATATAGATGCCACTGATTGTCTTTCAGCTTAAATACCAAGCTGTCTAAATTAATTTTATCCGATGGTTTGGGCAGCATCACGATTTTATTTTCTTTTTTTTGGAATGATGCGGCAATCTTCCTACCTAAAATGGTTAAATCCTGTTTATCAATTTGTGTAGCTGTACCCGCGTGTTCAGTACAAATTTCTTTATAGATTTGAAGTAAAAACTGGATCAATTGATATCCAAATTGAATCTGGTCATATAATGACCATTTTGAAAATGTATTTAATTGCGTGCGCCGTTCTATCGAAATAGGATATCGTTTTAGAAATTCACGATGAAGAATTCTTCGAATCGTTGTTTTGGTATCATGAGCTTTGATTTCACATCTCAGATAAAAACATTCATTGATAAATCGTAATGTTTGTTTATTTCTTTTTTGATGATAGTATTTGTAAATGGATGATATGGTAAAAATCATGGGGTCCAGTAAAATAAACTGCTCGATAATATCTCTATCTTGTGAAAGGTTATTATCTTGGGCATTCTGTTTTTCATTTTTTAAATAGAGACGCTCAATATCATTCAGGTTAATATCACTCATAAATACATATCGCCTGAAATCATGACAAATCAATTGATTGCTAGGGGCATCAAGCTGCATTTGTAAGAGCACCATTTTAATGATTGATTTTAATGGGCGGGTCAGTGATTTTTGTAATTGCCACAGTGCTGCACCAAAGTATTCATTCGCATAGACATTTTCAATATTTCCCATATCAACACAATCATAATATCCATATTTTTGGCGTTGAACAAATTGAACTGCATCATTGTAGTTGATTGGCATATCCTTATCGTAGCATATCCACCATAATGGAATTTTTCCACAAATGACCATACAGGTTCGATAAAATTCTTCTTTTAATACATTGGTTTGTAAACTCCCTGAACTTTCAGAATCGACATTTCCAAATTGTCCCTGTTTAATATCGGTAATATCACTACAAAAGAAAAAAACAGGTATGTTCATCTGGTTATCAAGCCAGCCTTTGATCAAATTAATTTTTTGATTGAGCTGCTCCCAGTTAATGACATTCAATTCCTGTTTATCATAACATAACCAGATATCACAATCTGAATAGGTGGTTTGACCAATGGTTCCAACACTACCAATGGTATATAACCCATGAATAAGACAGTATTGTTTATAGGGAACCATTAAAGAACCCACAGTTTCTATACCAAACCGCCTTTTAAAATTTTCCTCCATTTCTCTGATTTCGGATTCCTGATCTACATTAAATACACGGAAGTGTTTATCAATTTTTGGAACATACCCCGGACAATTCGGATGATTGACACTTAATAGCCAAGGTAGAAGATACAATATATATTTGCTATCTTCAGGAGCAGCCTCTGAAAACAATTTTTTTCGAAAACTATTAGATCGGCAGAGC
>PDZT01000451.1 GCA_002753105.1 Deltaproteobacteria bacterium YD0425bin50
CGCTTTGCGTGGGAACGCATTCGGGACGCTTTGCGTCCAGATTGGAATAATAAGCACGGATACTTTCTGTTGTGGACGCGAAGCGTCCTATCTGCATTCCCACGCAAAGCGTGGGAACGAGAGTTGCCCTACATTGAAATCCAATTTACTTTTCTGAAATACTATCATCAGTCTTTTTTTACTCAAAACTCAAAACTTATATAATCTTTAACTTTAAATATCAAGCTGCAATTCATTTAAAAAATGGTTAAGATGAGGGATGAGTTCATCAACCTCTTTACTGAGTAGCTGAAAAATTTTTGATGCATGATCAATATTCTGTTGAAGCCCAGCCTTCTCTAGTTGATAGGCCAATTCTCCTATATGTTTTGAAAAATAACTCACCATCCCTTTAAACCGATGGGCTTCTTTTCTAACCATGGGTGCATCTAACCTAGAAATTGCAGTTTGAATACTAGTTAATTCATTCAAGTAATTGCTTAAAAATATCTGGATTATTTTTTGAGCGATAATTTTATTTTTATTGGCATGATGGACAAAGAACTCTTCCTTATCAAATCCAATACAAATTTCTTCTGAAATGAATTGTTCCTGTATATCTTGTCCATGGTGACCAAGGATACGCTGAATTTCAAGAATCAATTCACGAATCTGAATCGGCTTTGTAATAAAACCATTCATTCCAGATTGGAAACAACGATCGCGGTCTTCACGCAAGGCATGAGCAGTCATGGCAATAATCGGTATAGTTGGATTGATAACGTTTGCCTTTGCACTCCGAATCTGTTTTGTCGTTTCAAATCCATCCATTTCTGGCATTTCTATGTCCATTAATACCAAGTCAAAGAATTCAGTTTGCAATACATGAAGTGCATCTTGGCCGTTATTAACAATAACTACATCTTGTTTGCATAAGTCCTGAAGCAATTCCAATACAAGCGTCTGATTAATAACATTGTCTTCAGCCACAAGAATACGGTATTTAGGCATATTATTACATATATTTTCATATAGCTGCTGACAAGTGAGCTTTGAATCTGGTTGTATCCCAAAAGAGTCACCATGAATACAATCCCACAGTCCTTGGGGTTTAATGGGTTTAATAAGATAGCTTATTGGTATTTTGATTTCAGATAGTTCTTTCCCTGCATCGTACATAAGCACAATACATCTTATTCCTTTAGTTTGTGATATCGTCAACATCGTCTGAAATTCATGACCATTACATAGACTGCTATCAATAATTAAAACGTTTTTTATACTATTGGAAATATCTTCTGAATGACTGAGCCAGTCTATTCCGTTCAAAAGAGTATTCATGATCGTATAGGGTATTGTCCATGCAGAAAAATAGGATTGAAATAACTCTTTCTGGTTATTGAATGGCGTTAACACCAAAACATGTATCGGGAATTTGGGTTTCAAAGAAAACACATGCGATAGTATCAGAGGCGTTTGAAGTTTAAAAACTGACGTAAACCAAAAGGTTGATCCGTGCCCTTTTTCACTCTCTACACCAATGTTGCCCCTCATTAATTGAACAAGTTGTTTTGATATGGTTAAACCAAGACCTGTTCCACCGTATTTTCTTGACGTAAATGCTTCTGCCTGAGAATACGCCTGAAACAGTTTATCTTGCTGTTCCTTCGTGAGTCCAATTCCTGAGTCTTTAATAAGGAAACATAACTTAACCTCTGTATCCGACAATTCTTCCTGATTGACGCGTAAAAAAATTTCTCCGTGTTCCGTAAATTTTATGGCATTGTTACATAAATTCATCAGTACTTGACGCAATCGCAATGGATCGCCATAGAGCTTGCAAGGCACATTAGCCGAGATCAGACCTTCAAATTGAATATGTTTACCATAGGCATTCAGCGCTTGAAAATCTACTAATTCATCTATCAATTGATGTAAATCAAAAGGGACGTCATCTAATACTAATTTTTGAGCCTCAATTTTGGAAAAATCCAAGATATCATTCAGCAGACTCATTAACATTAATGCACTTGATTTAATAATTTCAGTATATTTGAACTGTTTTTCAGTTAATGGCGTATGATAAAGCAGTTCGGACATGCCAATAATACCACTTAAAGGTGTTCGAATCTCATGACTCACATGAGCCACAAAATCACTTTTCCCCTGATTGGCCATTTCAGCAAGTTCTTTGGCTTTTTTTAACTCTTTTGTCATGCGTTGTAGATTTAGATGAATTCCAATACGTTCAGATACTTCTTCCATTTGAAATGGCTTGTGAATATAGTCAACGCCCCCTACTTGAAATCCTTTGAGTTTATCAATGGTATCTGAAAGAGCGCTAATAAAAATAACCGGAATGTCACGCCAGTGTTCATTTGCTTTGATGATACGACAGGTTGCAAATCCATCCATTTCAGGCATCAGAACGTCTAAAAGTATAAGGTCAGGCAAGTGATGAGAAATCAATTCTAATGCGTCTTCACCTCCCTGAGCGACTAAAACAGTTAATTGATTTTGAGTCAAATAATCAAACAGGGTTCTTAAATTATTCGGATTATCATCAACAATAAGCACTGTAAACGATGGATTGTTTTTCATTGTTTTCCTTCTAAATATTGCTCAACGGATGTACGAATAGCTTTGATTTGAAAATTCATGGCTAACTCGCGTAATGACTTTACAAAATGAGCATAACCACTATTTACGGATTCAATGCGATCCAATTCTTTTCTGATGCTTAATATATCTCCTCGCACTGCATATTCATGAAGCAGTTGAAGGTCTGATACAAGCGGAATTTCGTCATGTTCCTTTGAAATTTTTTCGATATCTGTAGTATCCGTTGGGCGATAAATCCATTCAATATTTAGACTTCTCTCAATACTATTATAAATTTGTTCAAATTGTACAGGTTTTCCAATAAAATCATCAAATAGAACCACATCATCTGTTTTCATTTTTAGTGTTGAAACACTTGCTGAACATGCGATGATTTTTACTGCTTGTCCATGGTCTTGCTGCCGAATTTTCAGACTAGCCTCATATCCATCCATTTCAGGCATAACAATATCCATAAAAATCAAATCAGGAATCATTTCTGAAAAAAGGCTTAATGCTATTTTACCATTTTCAGCTTCTTTCACGTTAAACCCAAGTAAAGAAAGCATCTGGGTTAATACTTGTCTGTTCTCATATTTATCATCGACCACAAGAATTGTTCGAGATGCTCCTTTAACTCCAATAATTTTATCATGAATTACTTTGGGTAGATGTTGATTTCCCTGTTCAACAGATAACTCAAACCAGAACGTACTGCCTTGTTCAGGGTTACTTTCAACATGAAGTTCACTTCCCATGAGTTCAACAAGCTGGCGGCAAATGGTTAATCCTAACCCAGTGCCTTCCCGTTTTTTAGCTTCTTCAATG
>PDZT01000452.1 GCA_002753105.1 Deltaproteobacteria bacterium YD0425bin50
AAAATTTTTTTCTTTTTATTTTGTTTTTTTTTTTTATAACGCATTATGGTAAAAAAAAAGGGATTTATTATTTTACTATAATGCTGTTGGGATTTTGGCTTGTTTGTATTCCATGGATTATCCGCAATATCGTTTCTGTTAAAGCAATCGGAGATCCACGATTACAAATTAGTTTTTTAACGCACGCAATGTATCCCGATTTTAAATATAACAATGACCCAAAAACCTTTGGTTTTCCATATAAATTTGATCCGCGTTATCCTGAAATTGCTCAAAGCACAATATCCGCTCTCAAAGAAATTGTTAACCGTTTCATGAGAGAACCATTCGTGTATTTTAAATGGTATCTATGTAAAAAGCCGATTGTTTTCTGGTCATGGAACTCAATACAAGGCGCTGGAGATGTTTTCATTTATCCAGTTAAAGCCTCACCCTATTTTGATCAAACCATTTTTTACTACACACATCAATTGATGAAGTACATTCATTGGCCTATTGTTTTTCTTGCATGTATTGGTAGCCTTTGGGTATGGTTTCCACTGCAATTACCAAGTTCACGCCATCAGGATTTGATAATCAGGTTGATCTCCCTAATTCTGATCTATTTTACGTTATTACATATGATAGGCGCTCCATTTCCACGGTATTCTATTCCTATTCGGCCTTTTTTATACTCGATGGCCATGTATACTCTTTTTAAACTTAAAACTATTCAAAAAAAGTTTAAGGCAGCTTAATATGCAAATAATAAGTGACTAAACAATTCGAGGTAATTTTTATGCAACCACTCAACTTTCAATTCCCCCGTTTTCAATTGTTTGAATTTCATGAGCGACACGAATGTCCAAAATTCCTAAGAGATGCTATTGTGGAAATATTAGGCCGTACCATGCGCTGGGGCGCTTTTTTTGATCCAGTGATACCTATATTTAAAGAATTTTGTCAAAAAACGGATACTCATGAATTGATTGATCTGTGCAGTGGAACAGGCGAATCAACGAGTGTTTTAATCGATGGTATGAATCGGCAAGGCATCACTGACTATAAAATTATCATCTCTGATTTGTTTCCAAAAATCCATGCTATGAAAGAAACTGCGTCACATTATCCGAATCAGATGGAGATTATTCACCATCCGATTGATGCAACCGATGTACCTCAAACGTTTGATCGCTCTGCACGTACAATTATCAATGCATTCCATCATTTTCCAGAAGACTTAGCCAAAAAAATAATTAATGATTGTGTAGAGAAACAACGTGGAATTTTTATTTTAGAACTGTTTCCACGAAAACTATTCCGTTTCTTGCCGACCTTACCTTATTTTATTGCTAGCTATGTTGTTACTCCATTTTTAACCAAGCATGATCGCTTCTTAAAAATTATTTTTTCTTTTGTAATCCCTATTATCGCATTGATAGGCTGCTGGGATGCGTTTATCAGTGTTCTCCGGATCTATACTAAAGATGAGTTGATGCAACTTGTTAAGACGGAAGGATATGAATGGATTTATGAAGAAGTTCCATTTTTCCCTTGTGGCAAGGCAGTTGTATTTTATGGTATTCCCTTAGAAAAAGGATAGCGGTTACATGTTTCTACCGACTACCCGAAAAGAAATGCAACAACTTTCATGGAATACACTCGATGTTATCCTTGTAACAGGTGATACTTATATTGATAGCCCTTTTTCTGGAATAGCGATTATTGGCAAAGTATTACTTCAAGCTGGCTATCATGTTGGCATTATAGCACAACCTGATATTTATTCAGATCATGATATTACCCGTCTTGGTGAACCTGAATTGTTCTGGGGAGTTACGGGAGGCGCTGTAGATTCTATGGTTGCTAATTACACAGCGCTAAAGAAAAAACGAAAAACAGATGATTTTACTCCCGGGGGGTTGAATTCCAGACGTCCTGACCGTGCTGTGATTGTCTATAGTCAGTTAATCCAAAAATACTTTAAACGCAACAAACCCATTGTATTAGGCGGTATTGAAGCAAGTCTTAGACGTATAGCTCACTATGATTATTGGTCAAATAGCATTCGAAGATCAATTCTCTTTGATGCAAAAGCAGATATTTTAGTATATGGCATGGGTGAAAAACAGATTCTTGCCATTGCCAATCAGTTCAGTGCCAACAAAAAACTGGATGATATTTTAGGAATTTGTTACATTTCATCTGAAAAAAAAGATAATTACTTAGAATTACCTTCATATACAGAGGTCAGAGAAAATAACGATGCGTTTATTCAGATGTTTCATGACTTCTACATCGAAAATGATCCGCTACATGCTCAAGGCATTTTACAAAAGCAAGATACCAGATATTTAGTTCATAATCCACCTTCCCGCATATTGACAACCCATGAACTTGATCAGATATATCAGCTTGATTTTGAACGATCTGTTCATCCATATTATCGTCAATGGGGGGAAGTCAAAGCCATCGAGACCATTCAGTTTTCAATTCCAATCCATCGGGGCTGCTATGGAGATTGTTCGTTTTGTGCTATCTCCATGCACGAAGGCAAAACCGTTTCATGGCGCAGTCATGATTCTATTATTGAAGAAGCCCGACGTATTACTTACTTACCCAATTTTAAAGGTCATATTTTTGATATTTCTGGTCCAACAGCCAACATGTACGGATATGAATGCAAGAAAAAAAAAACACAAGGCGCATGCCGCCATAAGCATTGTCTTTATCCAGCCCCATGCAATTCACTTCCCATTGATCATCGCCCTCAAATTGAGTTGCTTCAAAAGTTAAGAAATGTAAAAAACATCAAAAAAATTTGTTTAGGTTCAGCCATGCGTGATGATCTTGTCATGCATGATAAAAAAAATGGGCAAAACTACCTCAGGGAAATTGTTCAGTACCATGTGTGTGGCCAATTAAAAATTGCGCCTGAACATATTTCAGATCATGTTCTGTCATTAATGAAAAAACCATCATCTGATTTTCTAAATGAGTTTAAACGACAATTTGACCGTTTCAACCAGACTACAGGCAAAAAGCAATACTTAACCTATTATTTTATAGCAGCTCATCCGGGCTGCACAATAAAACACATGCTTGAATTAAGACAATTTGTGATAAAACATCTTCATATCATTCCTGAACAAGTCCAAATATTCACCCCAACACCTTCAACGCATGCATCAGTCATGTACTACACAGGAATAAATACTGAAACCCATGAACCCATTTTTGTTGAAAAAAATCTTATCCAGAAAGCCAAACAAAAATCAATTCTTACACAAAAAAATGATTCTTCATCTTCATAACTATATTTTTTTATTCACCAATGTATCGGTTACCTAATGATATCTTCAAATTCTTACCATCTTTTCCCGGGAGCAGGCTCTGTTACATCCCAGCCGAA
>PDZT01000453.1 GCA_002753105.1 Deltaproteobacteria bacterium YD0425bin50
CAGTTCGTAAATGCTTTTTTTTTGGTGACTCCAGTGATAGAACTACCTGAATAATACGATAGGATTTTGAGAAAATCGATTGAGAAAAAGAACTGTTTTTAATTCGCTCATTTGCAAGCTTTTCAACATCAATGTCTGTATAAAGCAATTTTGTATGAAAACCAAACAAATCGCTTTCTGCTAGTACTGCCCCATTTTCAGTAATGAGCATATGACCTGAATATACTAAATCTGTCGAAGATTCATTTGCATTTGAAGAACAGTACAAATAGGCTGCCATACATCGGGCAGATTGTTGCTTGACAAGTTCCCGGCGATATTCAGCTTTTCCAAGCACCTCATTACTCGCAGAAAGATTACACAGAATTGAAGCCCCATGAATAGACATTTCTGAACTTGGCGGATGTACTGCCCAAAGGTCTTCACAAATTTCTATGCCAATAATGCAATGATCTATATTGGAGACTTGAAACAAAAGATCGGATCCAAATGGAACCCTATAATTATTGATCATCAGATGATCAACACATAATTGCTGCGATCCAGTAAACCATCGGGTTTCATAAAATTCACCCCTGCTAGGCAGATACGTCTTGGGCACAATTCCCAATATCTTTCCATCATTAATAAAGGCAGCACAATTGTACACTCTTCCATCAACCAAAAGAGGCAGACCAATGATTAAAGCTATCGGATAGTCTAGTGTCATCGTTGCCAACTTGACCATGCCTGCATAAGCTTCCTTTAATAAGACAGTTTGATAAAATAAATCTCCACATGAATATCCAGTCAAGCATAATTCTGGAAAAACCATCAAGCTGCATCCCTGTTGATAGGCTTCATATATGGCTTCTTGTATCTTGGATACATTAAATGGAACATCAGCAATACTTAGCTCAGGCGCACAAACACATACGCGTACATAGCCAAATTCTGAAAACAAAGTGTTATATGTGAACATGTTGAATTTCTTTAATTGAATTTAAAGGTTAAAGAGAAAAATGGGCATTGATTTTAAAGAGTTTTTTTGCGTAGAGATTGAGTATCTCTGTAATACCGGTTTGTTCTGAGATGAAGTTAAGATGATGTTCAATTTCTTGTCTTGATGGTGCAATAAAGGTGAACCAAATGTTGTAGTGATGATCTCTTTGGTAATTATGCGTAACGCCCGGGAATGCATTCACCACTTGGGTAAAAAAGTCAATTTTATGTTCAGGTACACTTGCAGCGCAGAGTGTACTGACAAATCCGAGTTTATCTGGAAAAAAATTACCTCCTATACGTCGAATAATGCCTTTTTTTTTCAGATCACGAAGTCGTTGAATGACTTCATTTTCACTTAACCCCAAGTCTAATCCAATATCCTGAAATGGACGCAAGGTTATTGGAAAATCCGATTGTATTCGATTTAATAAACGCTTATCTGTGTCATCCATTATTGTATCCATAAATTTAAAACGGTGTACGTTATTCTTTCAGGTCTTGTTCAATAAATTTTCCATTCTTTGGCACCCCTTTAATCACTGGTTTTCCATGATCCTTGGGTGTTGTGACAGGAGTTGGTGGAACCAATTGGCTTTTGAGTGTATTCAGTCTATTTTCTAATTTAGACTCAATCCTTGTTTCAATCAGTTGCTGCATTTTTTCCATTTGTTCATCGATATACTTTTTTTCTTTTTCCATAGCCACATTCAATGCTGAATGGATTGCTGAATCCATCGTGGCTTTGCTCATTTTTTCTTCCTGAAGTTGAGAAACGGATAGGCTAATCTTAGACACATCTATTTCGATTTTATTTAACAAGTCAGCATATACATGAATTTCAGAAAGAAGACTTTGTTTTTGTGCAGTCAACTGGTTTTTGATATTTTCTGTAAAGGCTGCCTGATATTCGTTAAATTGTTTTTCCCAAGTCGCTATGGCTTGCTGAAGTTTACTTTGTATGGATTCAAGTTGGGCAATTTTTTCAGTCGTTTGTTGGACAACTGTATTAAATTCAGATTGATTCAGTTTAGATGCTTCAATTTTTTCAACATTTGTTACAATATTTTTTATAGATTCTGTGGTTGCTGTTATGGTTTGATTCAGTGTTTTAATAGTTTCATCAGTATCAAACATGAATTTGGCATATTTAATTGAATGCGCATTGATTTGGCCTTCAAATGCAGACATCATCTGTTTGACTTCATCTTCACCTGATTGTTTTGCCTGAGTAACGCGGTTTGAAATATCTAAATAAGCAACAACACAAATGGCAATAATTATACATGGGATAAGAATAGTAATGAAAGTTACTTTTTGACTAAGCCGATCAAGACGCAGGGCATTTTCAGGATTATATCCTCCCATAGATGCAGGAGGAGTATTGGAAATACGAATGGATTTTAAATATGCAGGTTCACGATCATCAATATCCATTACCATGTTATTCCCACTCAATTGTTGCGGGTGGTTTAGAGCTTATATCATAAACTACCCGGTTTATTCCTTGTACTTCATTAATAATTCGGTTTGAAATGGTTGCCAGAAGTTCATGAGGTAGTCTTGCCCAGTCTGCGGTCATAGCATCTTTACTGGTTACCGCACGAATGACTATCGTACTTTCATAGGTACGCTGATCTCCCATTACACCAACACTTTTTATGGGTAATAACACCGCAAAGGATTGCCATAAACTTTGGTATAACCCATTTTTTTTAATTTCTTCAATTAATAGTTTATCCGCTTTTCTTAAAACATCAAGTCGTTTATGGGTAATTTCTCCAATAATACGAATGGCAAGTCCCGGCCCCGGAAAAGGCTGTCGCCATACAAGATCATCTGGAAGCCCAAGTTCTTTACCAAGAATACGCACTTCATCTTTAAATAAGTATTTTAACGGTTCAATCAGTTTGAGTTTCATGTGTTGAGGCAGCCCACCAACATTATGATGAGATTTAATGGTTGATGATGGCCCTCCAAATGCAGATATGGATTCTATAATATCTGGATATAACGTTCCTTGTGCTAAAAAATCCGCATCTCTAATCGTTTCAGCCTCTTGTTCAAACACTTCAATAAATTTTTTCCCAATTATTTTCCGTTTTTGTTCTGGATCAGTGATACCATGCAGCTCTTGTAAAAATTCTTCAGAAGCATCTTTATATCGGATAGTTAATTTTAAATGCTCTGAAAATGTTTTTTGTAATTGGCTGCCTTCATTTTGCCGAAGAAGTCCATTATCAATAAAAATACATGTCAATTGCGCACCAAGTGCCCGATGAAGCAAGACTGCCGTTACAGTTGAATCAATACCACCACTTAAACCAAGGATAACATGCTTATCCCCTACTGTATGTTGAATTTGTTCTATGGATTGCTGAATAAATGTATTCATCGTCCAA
>PDZT01000454.1 GCA_002753105.1 Deltaproteobacteria bacterium YD0425bin50
AATAGGGAAGAATTACGCATTGCTGCATGGCTACAGATATTCGCAGCATGATGTTTGTATTTGAAGACTTGATCCGTGTGGACGATCGCGGCATGAGAGAGATACTAAAGAAAGTAGAAACTCCTCAACTTACTTTAGCTTTAAAAACTGCTAGTGAAGAAATGAAACAAAAAATTATGGGAAATCTTTCACAACGTGCTGCAGAAATGATTCTTGAAGACCTTGCTGTCATGGGGCCTGTAAAATTATCTGAAGTTGAAGAAGCCCAGCAGGCTATTATCAATGCAGCTAAAGAACTTGAAGCAGATGGGACGCTTTCACTTGGCGGAAAAGGTAAGGAAGATATGTTGGTTTAGTGGACGCTTGCTGAGCATTCAATTCTATTTATTGACAAATGGGTAATATAAACATACTTATTATTTCCAAAAAAATAATCCATCAAAATAATGAGTATATAGTAATTCGTAATTCCTAAGGAGATGATCAATGATTGAAAAAAATACCAATGATATTCATAAGCTATGCGTCAATACCATTCGTACCCTGTCTATGGATGCAGTACAAAAAGCGAATTCAGGTCATCCGGGAGCGCCTATGGGGCTTGCTCCAGCAGGCTATGTATTGTTTACCCGAATATTAAAACATAATCCCCAAAATCCGAAGTGGCAAGACAGAGACCGTTTTGTATTGTCAGGAGGTCATGCTTCCATGCTGATATATAGCTTGTTATATTTATGTGGATATGGACTGACTTTAGATGACCTTAAACAATTTCGGCAAATGGAGAGTAAAACTCCAGGTCATCCTGAATTTGAAGTAACCCCCGGAATAGAAACATCAACCGGGCCTCTTGGACAGGGATTTGCCAACGCTGTGGGTATGGCAATTGCCGAACGTCATCTTGGAAGTTTGTTTAATAAGCCTGATCATACGCTGATAGATCATTATACTTATGTTTTTTGCGGAGACGGCGATATGATGGAAGGGATTACCTCTGAGGCTGCTTCTCTTGCTGGACACTTGGGTCTTTCACGATTAATTTGCATTTATGATGATAATCGCATTTCCATTGAAGGCTGTACAGATATTACATTCACAGAAGACGTGGCTAAACGTTTTGAAGCGTATGACTGGCATGTACAACGGGTAACTGATGGTAATGATTTAGATGCAATAGAAAATGCGCTGAAAGCTGCAAAAGCCAATACCAGTCAACCGAGTCTGATTTTGCTTCGCACACATATTGCCTATGGCAGTCCAAATAAGCAGGACAATTGTGAGGCACATGGGTCGCCCTTGGGAGATAAAGAAATTAAGTTAACCAAAGAAGCGTTGGGATGGCCTCAAGACAAATCGTTTTATGTGCCAGAAGAGGTATTAACTGCATTTGAAACCATGATGCAACAAAGTGAAATACAAGAGAAGCAATGGCAAAAGGCTTTGCGTGCATATTCAGAAAACTATCCTGAACTAATACGACAATGGCAGAATTTCCTGACAGGTCATCTCCCAGATGACTGGGAAAACAGCATTCCGGTATTTAAGTTGAATCAACCTGCAATTGCAACCCGCGTGGCATCTGGAAAAATTCTGAATGCTCTATGTAAAACGGTTCCAAATTTTATTGGGGGTTCAGCAGACTTAGCTCCGTCGAATAAAACCTACCTTGAGAAATCTAATGATTTTCAAAAACAGAACTATTCTGGTAAAAATATCCGTTTTGGGGTTAGAGAACATGCGATGGGCGCCATATTATCCGGAATATGTCTTCATGGTGGTTTAAGGCCATATGGCGGAACATTTCTTGTCTTTTCTGATTATATGAGACCCGCAATTCGAGTTGCATGTCTTATGAAACTCCCTGTTATTTATATATTTACCCATGATAGTATTGCAGTGGGGGAAGATGGACCAACGCATCAGCCTATTGAACATCTTGCTGCATTAAGACTGATTCCGGGATTGATTACCCTACGACCCGCGGATGCCGAAGAAACTGCCGATGCGTGGCGCTATGCTATAAAGAGTGCTAAACAACCTGTAGCCATCATTTTAAGCAGGCAGGATTTACCCATATTAGATAGATCAAAGGCAATTGGAGCTTTTTCTGCTGGTGCTTATATCATCCATGAACCTGAAAAAATGCCAAACATGATCATGATTGCAACAGGGTCTGAAGTTCATCTTGCGTTAAATGCAGCAGAGACGCTTGCAAAAAATAATATCCATGCCAGAGTGGTGAGCATGCCAAGCTGGGAATTGTTTGAGAAAAGTCCAATGGTTTATCGAGACCAGATTCTTCCACCAAGCATTAAAACCCGGTTGGTTATTGAAGCAGGCCATCCTATGGGATGGGAGCGTTATAGTGGTGATCAAGGTTATATCCATGGCATTAAACGGTTTGGTTGTTCTGCTCCGGGTTCTGTAGTAATGAAAGCATTTGGTTTTACCCCTGACGATATTGTACAAAAAGCGAAAGAACTTCTATCCGTTATGGGATAATTTATGCCGCCATTTATCTCTTTTCGGAATGTATCAATTCTTACAAGGTTTAATTGGTTGTTAGCGGTCGGTGTCATTTTTTCTGTGCTGACCGCTTCAGGTTCAGTAACCTTGTATCTACTTCACTGGTACGAAAAGGATGTATATGAAAAAGAGTCGCTATATATCAAGCGACTTGCAACGAATGTAAAAGACTGCATTAATCATGCGTATAGCATCAATTCTTTGCTTTCAGAACACCCGGATATAATTGAATCCATTATGTCATCTGAATCAGATTGGGCAACACGGGTAAAACGATACAATCAGCGTTACAAATCAACCCCGGGTTTTTACAATTCAACGGGTTTCCCACTTTTCCTTCAAATACAAAAACAAAACGAAGACATTGAATTGCTTTATGCAACGGATACGAATGGGAATCAGGTTGTAAGTAGTCTTGGAGTGCTTGAGCAGATAACTCAATCTGATTCTTATAAACTATTTATTGATGATCCAAATCATCGGCCATTACTCTCAAAATCATTTTATTCCATGACAAAAAATAAACCCCTTTTATCGATACTCCATCCAATCGTTAAAGATAATCAGTGGATTGGAATCATGGGAATGGATATTCATTTTGAGACAGTTCAACAGTGGATTGAAAATGATCTGTCGAATACGGATGTGTTTGTCATATTGGTAGATAGTTATGGTGTAATCATATCAGATACAGATACTACATGGGTCAAACAAAGCGTTTCTTTAAATCAGGTAAACTCACAATTCAAAACAATTACCACCCACATGCTTAAAGGCCAAAACGGGTATGAATCCGCTGTTGAGTTTGGTAATCATATTTACGCACTTCATTATGAGCCTATTCCCATGAT
>PDZT01000455.1 GCA_002753105.1 Deltaproteobacteria bacterium YD0425bin50
CTTGTGAATTTCATGGAAGTAATCTCCTTTTTTGAAGAGTTGATGATAAGTTTTCTCCTTTCAACTCTAAACAAGATTGAACATAAATTCAAGAACTGTTATCTGAAATATGAAACTTGCCAAAATACTGAATCAGAAAGTTCTAGTGAGAAGAGTGATACGTTGCTATTTTTAAGCAATTCTGAAGTAGGGCGTATCGTTGATGCGTTTGCTGCAAATCATTTTGAACCTGATAAAGTAATTAAACAGAAAGATGCCAAAAAACAGGCCAAGGAAGTAAGTGATCTGATTGGGAAAAAAATTTTTCCTGAAGATGGTTTAGATATTGCTCTGTTTGGCCGCATGGTTGCTCAAGCAGCGAGCTTAAATGTTGAAGCTGCCGCTTCTTTTGCTCACGCTATTTCAACTCACAAAGTTACCAACGAAGTTGAATTTTTTACCGCGCTAGACGATTGTCAAACAGAACCCGGATCAGGTCATATGGGCAGTTTGGAATTCAATTCTGCCACTTATTATCGCTATGTGTGCTTGGATATTGGTCAATTATGGGAAAATCTTTCAGGACAAGCTATACCTCAATCAGTAGAATCTTTTGTAAAAGCATTATTTGTTGCCGTTCCAAGTGCCAGACAAACCACCCAGTCTGGAGCTTGTCCTTGGGAATTTGCAAAGGTTTATGTAAGAAAAGGTCAGCGTCTTCAAGTTCCTTTTGAAACAGCAGTGAAAGCAAAAAATGGTGGGTTCATAGACCCAAGCAAAGAAGCTTTATGTACCTATTTAGGTAAAAAGGAAAAACTTTCAGGTTCTTTGTTTGGAAAAATAGCTGAATTTACATTTGGTGAGAACGAAGACCACAATATTGATTGGCTCATTGAGTCTATTATTAAAGCGATTCAAAAGTCGATTGAAAAGGTGAAAAATGAACAATAAATATATTCTGCTTTGGCTTGAAGGCCCGCTTCAATCATGGGGAGCAGATTCAAAATTTGGACGCCGAGATACTTTACCATTTCCAACAAGGTCAGGTGTCATGGGGTTACTACTTTGTGCACTTGGAGCTTCTGGAGAACAAAAAGAATTGCTTGATCGTATGGCGAGGTTTCGTCAAACTGTGATTTCGTATGCCAGAATTCAGGAATACAAAAACAGGCCTTCAGAAAAAAAAGAACGAGAACCACTGCTTATGGATTTTCATATGGTTGGAAGCGGTTACAATGATAACGATCCATGGGAGACTCTTTTAATACCGAAAACCAGTGAAGGGAAAAAAGCTGTTGGCGGTGGAGCAAAAATGACTTACAGATATTATCTTCAAGATGCAAAATTTGCCGTGGTCATCGAAATCCCTGATGATCTAACTGAATCGTTCGTATATGCATTACAACACCCTGTTTATGATCTTTATCTTGGCAGAAAAAATTGTGTAGCCACAGAATTCATTTATCAAGGAATGTTTCAAGATGAAGAATTAGCTTTTAGCCATGCTGATATACTCATGAAGGGAAAAAACTTGATACAGGATTTTAAGGTTTTAGAAGGCGAGCATGAAGGAGATATGAATATGACAATTAATGATATTCCTATTCAATTTGGACCGAACAAAAAATACCGGGAACGCATTTTAACACTGGTGTATTTATGATTCCAATAAATTCAGAGAATACAGATGAACTCAATAGCCAACAAGATTCTAAACAAGAATCTGAGTCTCAAGTTCAAGGCATTGGAAAAAAAAGATTATTGATTAAGATAACCCGTGATACGCTTCCACAGGTAAAAGATAAATACCCTTTTTTGTATTTAGAACGGGGTCGTTTAGAAATTGATGATAGCAGTGTTAAATGGATTGATTGTGATAATAATATTGTACGTCTTCCGATTGCTACCATTAATACTTTACTTTTGGGGCCCGGAACAAGTATTACCCATGAAGCTGTGAAAGTAATGACTGCTGCGAATTGTTCTGTCTGCTGGGTAGGTGAGGACAGCCTTCTTTTTTATGCAGTTGGCCAAAGTCCTACGGCGGATTCCCGAAATTTTAGAAAACAGATGCTGCTCTCAGCCGATAAAAAAAAATCGCTTGAGGTTGCGAGGCGAATGTTTTCACGGAGATTCCCATCTGAAGATTTAACAGGAAAAACACTTAATGAAATGATGGGTATGGAAGGCTATCGGGTAAACCAACTTTATGCAGAAATGGCTAAAAAATATAATGTTGGTTGGAAGGGACGTTCATACAAGCCTGAAAAATTTGAATTCAGCGATATAACAAATCAAATATTAACAGGCACTAATGCGGCGCTTTACGGAATACTAACTTCAGCGATATACAGTATGGGTTATTCACCGCATATGGGTTTTATACATTCAGGAAGTCCATTACCTTTTGTCTATGACATGGCTGATCTGTATAAGGAAAAACTTTGTATTGATCTTGCTTTTTCATTGACCTTGGAAATGGGCGGAAGATATAATAGATACCTAGTGTCAGATGCTTTTCGTAACAGGGTCATTGAGCTTGATATTCTTGGAAAAGTAGGAAAGGATATTCAGGACATGTTAGATGTATAAAGGGAGTCTGAAATGCTTGTAGTTATTGCGAATCATTTGCCACCTGCGGTAAGAGGCCGAATGAAACTCTGGTTTATAGAGCCTCGGCCAAATGTATTTATTTCTGGAATTAAAGACTCTGTTGCAGATAGCGTTGTGAATTATTTACTTGAACATTGTCCGTTAGAATCAGGCCTTCTTATTTTTCAGCGTAGTAATCACACACCGGGTTATAAAATAAGAGGGTTAGGAGATCATACTCGTACTCTGGTACAAATTACTGGTATGCAATTGGTCCAAGAGAAAGATGGTCAGTCTGATAACAATATGTTGATACCATTTTAGTTTTTTAATCAAGATGTTGGTGTCTTCCCCACAGGCGTGGGGGTGTTTCCACATTTTAAATACTATTGATAAATAAGGGTAAAGTCTTCCCCACAGGCGTGGGGGTGTTTCCTTTCGTATGAGTAGTTGCTTGCAACTACCCCAGTCTTCCCCACAGGCGTGGGGGTGTTTCCTGATATTATCATTGTGATGATATTCTTCACAGGTCTTCCCCACAGGCGTGGGGGTGTTTCTGAAGGTATATCAATCCCTTCTTTCCAAACCGTAGTCTTCCCCACAGGCGTGGGGGTGTTTCCTACATGATATCGAGCATGTTGTTTCTAATGGTGTCTTCCCCACAGGCGTGGGGGTGTTTCTTACACTTTATGTGGTGATTGCGAAACGTATCAGTCTTCCCCACAGGCGTGGGGGTGTTTCTCAATATCACTATAATTAATATTATCATTGTGAGTCTTCCCCACAGGCGTGGGGGT
>PDZT01000456.1 GCA_002753105.1 Deltaproteobacteria bacterium YD0425bin50
ACATTCACCGACTATAATTTACGCCATTCAGATTTGGAAATTCAAATATTGGACTCAGATGCCTATATTTATGAGAAGAACGGAGAATATTATATTGATCATAGCCCTCAAACATTAGGCTTAGAAAATAATGGTAGTGAAATTTAATCTTCACAATCACAAGATTAGAGATATTTGAACTGACATTATCATGGAGATCACATGAATCAAATGAATCACAGTTCAAGACAAGAATCGATTTGAAGGCGCCTTAAAGCAAGTTAAGGACTTATTATACCAAGCTTCTGATGAAAAATTATTGATGGGGGAATCAGGAAATGCATTAACATTGATTGAACTGAACAAGCTTATGAAATAGTTTCTACAAAACTTTGTCAGATGGTAAAATGGTCTAAATTCCTTCATTGTAGGGATAAATGTTTCTGTAAAACGTTCTGATATAAATGCAGTGTATTGCTAAAAAAATGATCTGCGCCTTGAATAATTTCTAAATGCGCGTGTTGATTCCATTGAGATTGAATAGATTTTACTTGAGCAACAGGCGCAATATCATCAACTTCACCAACGATGACGAGTTTTAAACCGACTAATGAGTGAATGGGACGAAAATCCATAAACGCAACTGGTGGAGAAACCATAATCATTGAATGATTTAAACGATGATTTGTAACAAGTTTTGTATTGACCCATGTTCCAAATGAATAGCCAGCTAACCATACATCCTGAATTCCTTGGGACTCAAGGAAATGAATTGCAGATAAAACATCTTCCTGTTCCCCATTACCATGATCATATCTCCCTTGACTTTGACCAACACCCCGAAAATTAAATCGTAGTGTAGAATATCCTTTATCTTTACAACAACGAATCAGTTGCTGAACCACTGGATTGTTCATATCCCCACCATACAAAGGATGCGGATGAGTCATAACAATTCCCCGTTCTAACCCCTGTAAGCATAATTTCCCTTCAATCATTATATTCTGTGAATCCAAAAAAATTGTCTTTTCCATGAATTAACGCTTTCCTTTTTTTCATAATAATAATAATATGTTGGTTAGATATTGACTGTATTTAGCATATTTCATATAGAAATATGCAAATGAAAACTAAGTATCATAAAAAAAAGATTCATTTCAACAATAACAATAACAATATGAATTATAAGAATGATAGGATTATTTGTGAAAAAAAATACACACATTCTTCAAGAGGAACTGGAAAAAAAAATTATTCGGGGTTTGGCTTATGAATGGTATCATACTGTTGAACACTACCTGCCTAACCAATTTCAAAAGCAAATCCGATTGCCAATTTTTTCAATTAGCGACCTTCAAAATAAGTGGGGATATTGGTCTAAAGAAAAACGCTTAATAACGATAAATAGAAATCTGATATTAAACTATCCGTGGGACACCATTCGGGAAGTGCTTCGTCATGAAATCGCCCATCAGTTTACTGATGAAGTGTTGCATTCTGTTGATCCAAGACCTCATGGACGAGATTTCCATTTTGCATGTGATTTCTTGAGAGCAAACCCAAATGCTTCAGACCAATTTGTACCTTTACACGATCTTCTTAAACATGACCATTCACATGCCATAAATAGTAATGATACCATGTTGATGCGAATCCAAAAATTAATGGCTTTAGCCGGAAGCTCAAACATTCATGAGGCTGAATCGGCTATGGCAAAAGCCCATGAATTAATCAAAAAATACAATATCGAAATTATGGATCAGGGAATTATCCGGCAGTATTGCAGTATATTTTTAGAAAAACCGGGGTTGCGCCATCCCAAAGAAAGAAACCCCTTAGCCATTTTATTAGAAGAATTTTATTTTGTGGTCTGTATGTGGACTCCAGCCTATGTCATTGAAAAGGAAAAAATGGGTAAGGCATTAGAAATCAGCGGAACGCTGTCCAACATTAAAATTGCTAGTTATGTATATGATTTTATCAATCATTTTATTGATATGAAATGGAATGAATATAATAAAGAAAAACGGCTTAACCGCTATCGCAAATCAGATTTTGCATGTGGAATTATTCGTGGGTTCCGCTCTAAATTAACCCAGCAGCAGCAAATGCAAAAAGAATCCAATCCATTCAATCCGTCTCATAAATATAATACGTGTAAAGATGTGATGAATTTCGTACAAAAAGAAATGAAAACGTATATAAGCCATCGATATCCAAGAATTGCTTCACGTCGTAGGCATTACTATTCCGATCAATCAGTTATTGAAGATGGCAAAGCGATTGGAGAACAACTCATCATTTCAAAAGGAATTGAAGAAAAATCCAACCCTTCTAAGATTTCTTTGATATCCTAATTATAAAAAATGAAATAAGGGAAAAAATAATGTCTGTGCGTGAATTAACTATTCTTAAAATTCAAAACATGCCTGAAATATTAGTGAAAGAAGTAAATGATTTTATTGATTTTATTTTTTTAAAACAAGAGAGAGAACTTTGGGAATCATGGATTACTTTCACTGAATCATTAAAATTATCCGAATTAGATATGTCAGATTATTTGACAAATCTGCAAAGATATGAAGAAAAATTAATTAGTGGAGAAATAAAATGGTGATCGTTAAACGAGGGGATATCGTTCTATGTGATCTAAATCCCGTTATTGGGACAGAACAATCAGGCATAAGACCCTCTCTTATCATTCAAATTGATAGAGCAAATATAGTAAGTCCGCATACCATTATTTCGCCATTTTCTACAAAAATTCGTAAGGCATTATTACCATCTCATGTATTTATTCCGAAAGGAAGCGGGGTAATTGAAGATTCAGTATTGTTATGTGAGCAAATACGAGTGATTGATAAAAAAAGAATAATTAGAGTTTTAGGTCAGTTAGATATTGACTATTTGGACATGGTAAATAATGCATTAAGAGTTATTTTGGGATTATGATACTTGCTACAATAAAAGAAGTATGAAGGGATGAGGGTTTACTACATGACAGCCGCAATCTATTTTCACCCAGAGGCATACTCCACCGGTGGGCCAAAACTGATGGGACGTAATGCTGCTGGCGAATCTTTTCTTAGAGGATTTATCGCTCACAGTAAGACGCAGGAATTTTGGATACAGGTTGAAAAGTCCGAGTATGTGAATCATTTTGTGAAGACAGTGAAATCTGTTGGACGATCCGTACCAGTCATGGCTGTGGACAAAAACAGTATCGCTGCGTTGTCGAAGCCGGGTGTAGTCTATTACCCGGGTCCGGGTATCGGTGAACATGCATGGCATCGTGCTATGTTTGGTCAGGGAGCATGGAGTCTTTGTGGTATTACTCATACTACATCAAGCGCCGGCGCTATGGACGCAATTTCCGATTTGTTGACTG
>PDZT01000457.1 GCA_002753105.1 Deltaproteobacteria bacterium YD0425bin50
TCATCCTGAACAGGCTGACCTTCATGTATGAATCGGTGACCTAAAGACTTCATTCGATTCCACGTTGTGGCTACACTATTCTGTTGTTTTTCTATGTAAGATAACAACAGAAGTTGTTCTACAATATTGAGTTGCATGCCACTACCGATCATCGGCAATGCAATGGTATTTAAAGCATTACCGTTTAATGCCCGTTGGATGACGGTCTGATTGAACTTATGTGCACTTTTTAGGGTTGCAGCGTGATCTGATAATACACTACATGGATGAATATAGCTAAATGATGCGAGTAAATTGATTGCATCAATGAGTGTTGGCATGCCAATTTTACTGATATCCGCAAGTTTCATCAAATCTGAACAGGACTTAGGCCCCTGTTGAAATGAATCTAAGATTGGATTGTAGATTTCAGGTTTAAGATTAATATCCCCAATAGGTACTTTTACGGTTAAGTCACATTTATTTCGAGGCCGAATCAATGCAAAACGTGTCTGTGAATACGTGTTGATTCGTTCAGGGACTGTCATACGCTGAACTCCGCGTACAAAAATATCCCTTCGAAATTGCTGGTTCATGGCAAAATCTTTGAGGGTTTCTTTGAGTGTGGTATTTGTTATGTCTTTTGCTTGAGCTAGTGCTTTTGGAGGAAAACAATATTGATCAACATTGTCAATGAGATTTGCAGACCCCAAATAACTACATTTGACGCTCTTCATATCTGCAACCACGTCTGCATGGTAAAAGAGGTCCCATGCGTCATTCAAATATTCATGAGCAAGATAATTACGATTATGCTCTTTTAATTTTTCAATTCGCTGTTTTAATTGAGGATATCCTGTAAAAAACAACGCATCGCTTTCTTTAAATGTATCCATAAACTGTAAAGCTCTTTCCAAGCGCGAAAGAATAGGTCCGGATTCATTGATTTCAAGCTCATACATCAATCGTCGCAATGGAGATGCAGGTGCCCAGCCGGGCAGTGAATTGTAACTCACATAAACAATTCCACCCGTGTTTAACTGGTTTTTAATGATATCCAACATATGGTTTCGGTTTTCTGCAGATACCCATGAGTATGTACCATGAAAACAAATAAAGTCAAACATGGGGAGCGAACGGTTTTTTAACTCTTCAAAGCTGTCTTCGAAAAATGTAATATTGGTTAAGTTGGCTTCTTCAGCGAGTTTTTTCGCCATAGCAATATGGGATGGATTAAAATCCGTGGCAAAAAAATGAGATTGAGGATAACATGCGGCCAATGTACTAATACTCATGCCATAACCACAGGCAAGTTCAAGATAATTAAATGGTTTTTCTATTGATGGGAAATGAAAACCGTTCATTAATGACGCCATCCATAGTCGACTAGGGCACAACTCAACATAAAATCCAGTTGTATAGCCTACTTCAGTTACATATCCATATGACCAGTCTTGATTTTTCATGTGCAACTCCAGCATAACATAGTGATTGATAAGAAATAATAAACCCGAGCAATTTTTTAATGCTACAGATTTTCAGTAGGGGCAGGATGCATCGTGCCCCTACAATCTGTATTTATTTTTATTTTCATTAATTTCAAGTATTCACCTTATTCAAACGATCTGAAAAGCTAATTACTTTACCTTTAGCAGTCTTTT
This sequence comes from Deltaproteobacteria bacterium YD0425bin50, assembly GCA_002753105.1. Lineage (GTDB taxonomy): Bacteria > Desulfobacterota > Desulfobacteria > Desulfobacterales > YD0425bin50 > YD0425bin50. The sequence goes on from PDZT01000457.1 coordinate 1,641, forward strand.
GCGATAGAGAATTGTTTTGTTGTTTATTCGAGTGCTCTTGAGATGTTTTCGAATTTTTTTTGTTCTCGGTTTCTGGGTTGACAATACGTTCGAGACGAAAAGGTTTTCCATTAATGGTAAATGGAGTGCCATCAATATACTCGTCTCTCAAAATTAATGTCATTATTTCAAGCGGTAATTTGAGCATCAGAAATTTTACATGATACCAATTCGGTTTATGATCAGGTAAAATTTCTTCTATTCGGGCAAATGACACGGGTGTGTCTTCAACATAAATTAATACAATATCCTGTTCTGTTGTCATATGATTAGATAGTTCCTTATAATACAGCAAAAGTAAAATTGATTAAATATAGACTTTCAGATAAATAATTTCACGGCGTTATCGGTCGGAGATATACTAAAATGTATTATCTCCTCCCTCTAGCCTTGTGAAATGAATTATCTGAAAGTCTATAGTACATAGAACATATTTCAATCACGATTTAATCGATATGTCAATGTCCAACTTCTGATTTCTGATTAGGATCATTCGGGAAAAAAACCGGCAAGCGTATTTATATTTTTTCTTTTTTCTTTTATGGTTGTTGACGGGATTTTAACATTCAGTTAAATTATGGACATCTCAATGTCCAATCGACAAACCCAACAAATTGAAATCATAGGCAACTCAATGGCAACTAAATTTACAAAAAAGTTAAGTTTAAAAATTACAGTCATTTTTTCCTTAGCACTTTGTACACTCAGCCTATTTCCAATTTGGTATATCTATCATTACCAATCAACGATTTTTAAAAAAACAGTAAATGATGAGTTGAGCTATACGCTGGATTTCTTAAAAATTGTCTATACTGAGCCTCTTAAAGAAAAGCAAATCGATAAACTGTATCCATTAAACCATTCCCTATTAAAAAATCCAATGATTGTTGCAATAAATCTTTATAATACTAACGGGTTTGTTGTTGGTTTACAAAAAGATTTGATTACAGGTATGCCTCAGACGAATGCAATCGAATATCCATTTATTAATCAACAAGAGGATATCACAGTTCATAAACTAACAAGTTTTCTATATGATACCGGTGTATCTGTAGGAAAGCTTGAACTTTTTTATACAGATAAACTGATTGAGTTATATATCGCTACACATAAACGGCAGATTATTCAAAGTCTTGGTATTGTTGGTGTATTTGTTATTATAAGTGTCATCTTATGTAGCCATTGGTTGATTATTCGCCCGATTCGACAAATCATGACTACTGTAAAAGCATTGGCTAGAGGCGAATTCCAAAAACGTATTACAATTAAAGGCAATGATGAATTGAGCGTTTTATCTCAAGCCATCAATCGAATGGCATATGAAATTCAATATGCATACTCAACATTGCAGGAAAGTGAAAAACGATTTCGCGATTTGTTTGATCAATTGCAAAAGGTCGTAGAAACTGAAAACTATGAATTTCATTTTGAAATTAATGATACTGATTATGATGAAGCGTTGATCGAGTCCTTAAATCACATGATTCAGAAATTGCATGAGACTGACATTGAATCAAAACAACAGGATTTTGTAAAAACAGGTCAAACAGAATTACATCAATGTATTTCTGGATTGCAACAATTAGATGAAATTTGTGAAAACACATTGAAATATCTTGTTAAGTATCTACACGGATATATGGGCATAATTTATATTATGGATGACGATCCTATCTATAATC
>PDZT01000458.1 GCA_002753105.1 Deltaproteobacteria bacterium YD0425bin50
GACTACAAATTCAATAACTCAAATTCCATCATCATACTATCTGGTTAATGGATTTGTGCTTTCTGAAACTGGCGCACATACCAGCGCTCCTATCACCTATAAATTAACGTATAACCCCGCAAATATTCCAGCAGGCTATACGGCTGCCGACTTAAAAGTGCTGATGTATCATTATCCAACAAGCACATGGTGGCCTGTAAACAGTTCTGTATATGCAGGAAAACCCAATACGTTAGAAATCCTAACGGATTTGATCAGCGCTTATGCAGTGGTTGTGGATAATGTGTCTCGCCTGACAGTATCAACAACGAACGTTAACTTAATGCATGATACCTTAGCCAGTATAGAAGCAGTCGTTTCATCAAGTGATTCGGGAATGGTATTATCTCGAGGAATTTGCTGGTCAACGACTCCAAATCCTACTATTGCGAATAGTACGAATACTGAAGGAACCGGTACAGGGAATTTTACGAGTACAATATATGGGTTGGATCCAAATATGACTTATTATGTACGCGCATATGCCACCACTGTTACTGGCACTTCGTATGGACAACAACTAACCTTCCAAACATCACTGGATACTGTCCCGCTTAATGAGTTAATAAAAGGACTGTATTCGAATATATTAGGCAGAAATGCAGATGCTCAGGGTCTTTCATTTTGGCAGACGCTCATGTCTTTAGGTGAGCTTGGCCCCGCTCAAATGATTAATATATTTATAGACTCAAGCGAATTTCATCATACCATTGGAACGATTATCCGGTTATATTTTGTCTATTTTAACCGACTTCCAGACTATGATGGTATAAAATTCTGGATTGATGTTTATAAATCCGGGGGTAGTTTAAGTCAAATGTCTCAGTATTTTGCTGATTCAGGCGAATTTATTAATTCCCCGAGTGAATTGAATCAAGCTGCTATGAATTCGTTGAGTAATGCGGATTTTGTTGACTTGGTTTATAGAACTGTCTTAGGTCGAGGAGCAGATGCTTCTGGTTTGGAATTTTGGGTTAATCGCTTAAGTAGTGGTGAAGTGCGATCAGACCTTATACTGGATTTTATACAATCCCAAGAATATATCGACAAAACTCAGTTATGGGCAAAAATTACGATTCTGTATGTTTATATTCAGCACCGTATGCCAGACCAAACTGAATTTGACTATTGGTTCAATGCGTTAAGCAATGGTAGCAAATCTGCGATTGAAATGATCGGTTCGCTTTAACCATTGGTTCGCAACTTTATTGGCACGCAGATAAGTAATCGTCTATCATGTGTATGAGACGGTTACTTGAATAAATTAACACCAGTAAATCAGAGAGGGCAAGCCGGCTGGCTTGCCCTTAGCCTTAAAAGGCAGCAGCGCAAGTATTGGCGCTTATAATTTAGCCTTAGCCGCATTAAATTTAGAAAAAGCATGTCATGAAGAGAAATTACCTGATCCTACTCTTATAAAAGCCTTAGAAACAGAGTTGAATCAAGTTACCATGTCTATTCAAAAACTAACTTGACACGATAAGCTTGGCAACAGCTTCAATATGAGCTGTATTTGGAAACAAATCTACAGGTTGAACTTCAATAATGTCATACTTTTTTTTTAGTTCATGCAAATCTCTGGCAAGAGTTGCTGGATTACACGAAACATAGACAATGCGTTTTGGCGCCATATCCAGTAAGGCTTGAGTTACATCAGGATGCATTCCCGTTCGTGGCGGATCAATGATGACAACATCAGGAAGTTGATCAATCAACGAAAGACGATCTCTGATATCACCCAAAACAAATTCACAATTGTCAATGCCATTGAGCGCACAATTCTTTTTTGCATCAAGTACTGCGCTTTCGATGAGTTCAATACCTGTAATTTTTCTGGCAAGAGATGAAAGCCAGATTGAAATCGTACCGGTTCCACAGTACAAGTCAACGACATATTCAGTGCCTGTAAGTTCTGCATAATTTTTTACAACATCATAGAGTTTTTGAGCGCCCAAGGTATTGGTTTGAAAAAAAGAATTTGCGGAAATTTCAAAAACAAATTGACCAATGGCTTCTTTCAGATTCGGTTGACCAAAAAGCAATACTTCATATTCTCCAATAGCCACAGATGATTTTTTTTGGGTTATATTGTTCACAATTGATACAACTGAAGAATAGTTTTGTAATTGATCAGACAGTCTTTTTAACAAGGTATGATCATGTTCACTGGTAATCAGATTCACCATCCATTGATCTGCATACACAGAATGCCGAAGCATTAAGAAACGAAAACAACCGGTATGATTACGAAGATCATATGCTGAAATACCTGATGTTTTAATGAATTCACGTACATCACGTAAGAGTTGATTTCCAAATTTAGGCTGAAGCATACATCCATCAATATCAAGTACTTTGTGAAATGTTCCGGGAACATGTAATCCTATGGCAAAATCAGCATCTTGGATTTCTCCATTCATTTCTGAAGGCATTTCTGAAGGCATAAGCCATCGTTTCGAACTACAGGAAAACTCCATTTTATTCCGATAGCCATAAACCTTATCTGATGCCAACGTTGGATGAACACATACATCAGAAATCAACCCAATATGTTCAAGCGTTTCTTTGACTTGCTTGGATTTCATGCGCAATTGAAATTCATAATCCAAAAAAAGCCATGGACATCCACCACATATAGGATGGTACTGACAGGGCGGGGAAATCCGATACGGTGAAGGGGAAATCACGTCAACCAAAATAGCTTCAGCATAATTCTTTTTTTTCTTGATAATTTTTGCATGAACATGGTCAAGACAGGCGGTGTTTTCTACAAAAATCGTATAGCCATCTTGTTTTGCAATACCTCTGCCGCCTAACGCCATATCCGTAATGTGCAGATCAATGACCTGACCTTTTTTTATAGTGAATGTATTGTCCATTGAGTTAATCCTTGACGGCCCTTGCCATGGGCACTCTACTTCCCAAAATTGATGATAAAACCTATAGAACACGCATTACATACCCTTTATAGTTATGATAAACAAGATATTATTCGAGCATTTTTAAGTGCTGCAACAATACGACACGTCATTCCGGAGAAAACCCAAACGAAACAGTATTATTTATTGATAAACAAAAAAGGATGGTCTAAGAATTATCAGGTCAAGCAAGTACTCAAGGCTATCGAACGATTGGAGGTTGAATATGGTACAAAAAAATGACAAATATACTTACCGGGTAACATGGTCGGAAGAGGGCGTATTTAAAGGTTGGGGGAGAGGGCGAACACAAGGTTCGCCCCTACATCGTTTTTACCCCGATGTTACAGTAATCAATGTATGGACGAACCTTGTAGGGGCGAACCTTGTGTTC
>PDZT01000459.1 GCA_002753105.1 Deltaproteobacteria bacterium YD0425bin50
TTAAGGAGTTTTAGCCTATTTTTATAAAGTTGTAAATTGTTTTATAGTCCGATTAAATCGAAACATAGCAGCGCATAATAATAATATTTGCTCGAATAAAAAATATCTTAAAGCCGTATATATATAGTAACCATTTGAACATTTTCTAAAAAATGTGTTAATACAGAATCAAAAGTTTTTTCCATCCAATCCGCTAATTTATCCCACAAGCTATTCTCAGCCCTTTTAATTCCTGAATCCCAATGTAATGCCATTCCTTCTGCAGATGGTAAATTTAGAGTTTCATACGCAATATTACCTAATTTATCGCGTGTACCAGTATGATTAGATGTAAAGCATGTACCAGTCGTATAAGTGAAAGTTTCTTCTCCTATCTTTTCTTGTTTTGTTTCGCTTTTTATGTTTTGAGCTTCTGGTAATTCGAAAAATTGGTCTGGTAGCTTAATATCTGCTGATTTTATTAAAGAATCAAAATTAGCAAAAATTATGTGAATTTTTTCACCAATATATTCTTTTGCCCAATTAACAAATGAATCTGTTTCACTGCGTAAAATATCTATAATAGCCTGTTCTATCAATTGAGATTGCGATTGTATTACAAACTCAGCCCTATGAGATAATGCTGAACGCATATTTTGATACAAAGATTTGCATCTTTTAATAGCTTCTTCTATATTTTCTTTTGCTTTTTTATCATCTTTTTTAATAGGACCAATTTTTAATCCTTTCAAGGCGGCTTCTTGAGTAAAAAATTTTCTTGAGTATGCATCATAAGATTTAACAAGATTATCTAAATCGACGTCAGTAAGACTTCTTTGTAATTTGTTCCTTAATTCATCAATCGTAGAATAACTTTCAAAAGCTATTCGTATCGGATTTATTATATTGTTGAATAAATCAAGCCTGACCTCTTCTATTACAAATGGTAAATTTTTTAACCCTTTTGGACTTCCTAATCTTGAAATTGCCCGTGAAGTGTCTTCTGATTTGTTTTTTTTAAAATCATCTACTGATGCTCGAATTTTTTCTCGAAAGTCATGCCTCGAATTTTCTAGTTGGGTTTTAACATTATAAAGCTCTTCCTGAATACGCTTACGTTCTTTTTCTACGACTTCTATTGTTTGAATTTTACGTATTCTTGCCATTTCTTCTGTTTTAGCACAAAATTCTTCAAAAGCAGTCAATATCCCTTGAACTGCTGGAAAAATAACAAGTTCCGGGAAACGTTCAGAAATACGTTGTTTTAACAAATTCCATAACTGCTTTCCATTACTCCACTCATGTCCCCACTTTAATAATTTAGTGAATTCTTTTGAGTCCATATTACACAGAGCATTAAGTTTCATAAAATATTTGTTAAACCATTCCAAAACTATAGAATCATTCTCAGCTTCAGAAAGGACAGTATTTCCACAACTTTTTTTAAATTTTTTAAGAAAATCATTACGTTCATCACCAACTGGATATGGTTCTTTATTTGCCCCCCATGCACATTGAATATAGAAAAGCAATTGAGCATTTATAGGGATCAAATCAGGTGTAGAATTCAGAGATAATCTTTCTTTTATTTCTTGTTGTAATTTATCTAAACGATGCTTAATAGGCAAATCTTCTTCTGAACGTAGATTTACCTTATTCAAAATAAATATCATTGCGTCTGTTCTTCCCTGCATAAATTTAACGACATCTTCTAATTCTTTAAGAAGTTGCGCTCGATTTTCATCATCGGTCTGTGTATAATCAAGAACAACAAGAGAAAAAGCATTCTTAACATGTTGTTGAAGCAGTTCCAAATTTTTACGATCTTTAACCGATTTTAAACCCGGTAGGTCTATTATTTCAAATTGAACATCATTGGGTAATTGTAATAAATTATTCCATAATACAGGAAGAATAGGAGCTTCTATTATAATCTTAGGAGCCTCTATATCAGCTTTTATCTTCTTCTCTTTATGATAAGCAACCATAACGCCATCATACCCATTTTCCTCTTTAGTAGAACGGAGTTTATCATAAATATCTTTATCACTAAGCCCTGTCCATTCTCCAGTTTCCCAAACGGCATTTTGAGTTGGCTTAACTATAAGACGGGATTCTTTGCTATGCGTTATAGTAAGAACTCCTGCGCTCATTTCATCAGCCTCTATCGGTGCTAAACATCGACCTATTAACGCATTAACTAATGTAGATTTCCCTGACGATGTTGTGCCAATAGTGGCTAAACGGAACAGTGGATTTTTAAGACGATGTAAAGACTCTTCATATTTTTTTATGAGCCGTTCAATACAATTTCCCATTTCACCGCTGTTAAAAGATTCAGGGTCGCAATGTATTATATTTGAAATGGATTGTTGCAATTGTAATAAAAAATCTAATGCAGACTCAATTTGATTTATTGATGTCGAAAAATTATTTTCATCCGCTGAATACATATAAATCCTCTTCTATCCTAATATATATTTATTATTTCTATTTTTAATAGATTGTGTTTTGTGTTTTATGAATAATTTTGCAAGTACCTCATTATACTAAAGCCCATTCTTCATTGTTAATTGGAGTAAAGTCAATTAGATGATGACTATCTTTGGCCATCTCAAGCCTTCTTTTTATCTCGTTAAGTATAATATTTAATACCAAATCTTGAGCATCTTTTTCTTGTGAATAATACTTTTTAGTAATGAACACTGTATAAGTTTTATCTCCCCAACTTTTATGATTAACTTTAACGAAATACATTCTATAATCGGCTTCAATAGGTTCATTCCACTTCCACCATGAAAGCGAGAATATCTCATTATTCTTACTTGTATATTGTCCTAACTGAATAGTATTTAAATTTTTCATAATGATCTCAATCGGTTCCAAATCGTTAATGGTCATTGTTAATATCTTTTATTTGTTCGAACTTGTAACTTCTTTCCTCATTTGCTTTTCAGCCTTTCTTTATTAATATCTATTCGATTCAAGGAGTTCCTTTCACAGCAACTCAAATTCTTAAATCTAAGATAATACTCGGTGTGGGTTCACGATGTGGCTAACGTCCCAAATCAGCGGTGAGCGATTAGCGAGCTTATTATCATTTTTTTATCAGCAGTATTCTAATTATTCTCCTCTTTTCTCTTATCATACGAGTCTCTGTCATTTCTCTCTTCTTGTTCTTTCCGCTGATCTTTATTTTTTATCTTCGTTTAACCCACAGCTTGACTCTCTGGGGTCTAACGTTAAGGTGAGCGGTTGTGCCGTTTAGGCACAATCCGCTCCACCTTATTGGTTGGACGGCGTTTAGTCCGCATTTTAATTGGTTCTTCGTTTTCTGCACGATAGTGCTTAGTCCA
>PDZT01000460.1 GCA_002753105.1 Deltaproteobacteria bacterium YD0425bin50
ATTTTTTTTTTTTTTCTACTGTTTTCGCTTCTTAATTTTATGATCTGAAAGAGCGCGGGCTTTGAATTCATCTAGCGTACTTTGAAGCTGTTTGATTTCGTTCTCTAAATTTGCGGAACGCTCCTGAAGGGCTTGATTGATTTCAGCCAGTTGATGCACATCATAATCCATTTGCTTGGGCAGGATAAATTCTGGTGGTTTCAATGGATCGTCTGCATAGGTCTGGTAAAACCAGACCGCAATATAAAAGGCAAATTTCAGGTGCGTTTGCGCGTCTGTGATGGCACTGTATCCGCTGTGTACTGCATCATTTCCGGTTTTGCGGATCGAATGAAAGAGCGGCACAAATCGATCTGGAATAATATTTTGGGCGGCCAGTACGTTGATCGCCGCAAGTTGAGTGTATTCCTTGGGCGTCTCCAGTTTTTCATAAGCAAACAGATATTTGGCAGTCGTTTCACAGAACATGCGGAGTTTGATAAAGCTGGTGTTCGTGTCAGTATAGAGATTTTTTTCTGCTAAATACCCTATCTCTGAAAGAATACGCCAGTTTTTTTCAAGAAATGCGAAATTGCTGCTCATACATATCTCCCTGTGAATAAGCTGAATGCTTTGCGCGGTGTAACAATCAGATGATCAAAAAGCCGGATATCAAATTCCAGTGCCAGTTGTTCAAGCCGGCGAGTGATCAGATGATCATTTTCTGAAGGAATCGGGTCGCCTCCGGGATGATTATGCACTAAAATCAGCCGTGTTGCATTATGCAGCAAAGCGACTTTTAAAATTTCACGAGGATAAAACGGTGCCCGGTCAACCGTACCTTCAATAACGTTGGTATGATACAGCAATTGATTGGCATTATTCAAACATAAAATCATCAGATATTCTCTCTGGTTGGCAGCCAAATGCGTGCGCACAAAAACGGCAATATCTTCAGGCTGTGAAATGATGTGCGTGTATTCGACTTCCTGTTCTAAATACCTGACCATAAACTCGCGTATCGCTAAAAAAAATGTGGCGCAATAGGGTCCGACGCCTTTGACTTCCAGCAGACGTTCTCTTGGCTGATCAAATATAGCGGCAAAAGATCCAAAACGTTCAATGAGAAGTTTTGCAGTTGCTTTGGTATCTTTATACGGAATGGCATACGTCAGAAGCAGTTCAAGCAATTCATGATCGGCAAATGCAATTCGTCCAGCTTTTAACAGCCGTTCGCGCAGACGGACACGGTGACCGCTTCGGAGATTTTTCGGTTCTGAAATTGCCGCTGTTGAATCAGGAGTCATATTAAAAAAATCCCGCTGTGTTTTTTTGGCTTATTTTATTTCAAATACCTGAAATCCCTGATTCCCAATACAATAAATCACAAACTGAGACACTTGTGCCTGCGGGTATTCCTGTTTTAAGCCTTGAATATATCCAGCAATTTGCTTTGTATCCTCTTCCTGTAACTGAAAGGATTCAATAGAAGTCTTAAACTTTTTAAATTCTGTATTCGAGAAATACTTAAACTCAATTACAATACGTATTCCAGCATATTTTTCATGGTATTTCCCGACAAATTCAAGGTCTGTTCTCCCTTGAGGATAGGATCGTTCCACATTAAATGTAAACCATCTGGAAAGATACCGGCTGCATAACTCAAAAAACGTTGTGCGATAGAAATTTTCATTGACTTGTTGAAAAATCGCTTCAGGCAACTGAGACACATACAATTCCCAGTAATCTGCAAACAGTTGTGTCAAATTCGGCTGATTAACAAAGCTTTGCATCATTTCAGCGTATTTGGTCGAAACATCAATCCGGTGAATCTCGTTGAAATATTCTACAAAAATCTGGCGCATATTCAGATTAGGGAGTTTCAAATAAAAATCGTCCTGACGGGTCAGCATGCCTAAATAAAAAAATGAGACAGGATAAAAGCCTTTTTCAAAAAACTGAAACATATTGAACTTGGCAGTTAAAAAATTTTTATCAAAGGCAATGCTATTTTCAGTTGTTAGTTTATTTATAAATTCTTCTGTATGTTGTGGATTGGATCCGGTAATACGTTTGACCCATGAGAGGTCTGTTCGTAAATTCATATCTGTCAAAAATTCAGGGATTTCTTTATGACGAGTAAAATAGTGCAGGAAATACATCAGGATTGTTGAATTATACAGTGTTTCCCCTGTAGGATTAATGAAATGATAACCGTTATAATGATTTTTTATAATATTCTCTACATCGTTACGTGAATTCGGGTTTATTTCATAATCATGATAGACCTCATTCAGAAGAGCATTGACTTCGGCTTGTGTAAATCCCAGCATAGATTCAAATTCAGGGTCTAACGTAATAAAATTGGCAACATTAAACCCGGAAGCCAGATCGTCCATCGTAATGGGCAAAACGCCGGTAATAAAAACATTTGCGATGGCTCCGGTTTTACGTCCCTCTTTCAGCGTTTTGAAAAAAGTTTTCAGAAAACTGTCATCGGCTGTCAGTTGGCGGTACAGCCGATCTTTATTAGCAACGATCAATTGATTGGCAAAATTGTCATATTCATCAATAATCACATAGAGAGAAGGTAAAGAAAAATCTTCAATAGTCGTGATAATATCCTTTAAATTACTCGTTGCCTGATTTTCTCTATTCACCACAACTTTATTTTCAAACCATCTGGCATAACGCCTCACAATACTTTGCAGATAAATATTGCAGATATAATTAAAATTCTTTTCAATATCGTTAATATCCCCTGTTGGATCAACAGTCGAAAAATCCAGATGCAGGACAACAAAAGAATTGCGAAGCGGCGTCGGATTTTTTCCAATATAGGTATGTCCAAACAGGCGTTCAAAATCATCTTTCTGGTTGATATTGTAGTAGCATTCTAATATCCGACACCACAGCGATTTTCCAAAACGTCTGGGACGAAGAAATACAGGGTTTTCAACAGGTTCAAGTTTTTTAATATAAGGAGTTTTATCTATAAAATAACCATGTTTACTTACAATTTCTTCATAGTTGGCATTGGCGTATAATATTCTTTTTTTCATCAAGCGTCTCCTTTGTAAAATTTTGATTCAGACGTTCATCTGCTGCTCCAGCGTTCTTTTTAACAGCCGTTCGCGCAGTCGGACACGGTGACCGCTTCTGAGATTTTTCGGTTCTGAAATTGCCGATGTTGAATCAGTAGTCATATTAAAAAAATTCCGCTGTGGTTTTTTTGGCTTATTTTATTTCAAATACCCGAAATCCCTGATTCCCAAAACAATAAATCACAAACTGGGAGACGTTTGCCTGCGGGTATTCCTGCTTTAAGCCTTGAATATATCCGGAAA
>PDZT01000461.1 GCA_002753105.1 Deltaproteobacteria bacterium YD0425bin50
CTCTACAGCCAAATGTAGCAATTGAAACCGTAATTAATGCTGTAAACTTCATGGATCATGTAAAGACATATGCAAAAAATGATGAAATGGACTTTATCTCGAGACAAGAAAATATTGACCAACTCATTTATGCAGCATCAGAAAAAAATTCAATTGAAGAATATATGGAAGATGCAGTCTTAATCCGTGAAGATAAAGCAGATGATGAAGAAAAACAAAAGCAGAAAGGCGTTATTCTTTCTACAATTCATGCTGCGAAAGGCTTGGAATATACCGTAGTTTTTGTAGTTGCCTGTGAAGAAAATTTGTTTCCTCACTGGAAAACGCTTGATACTGAAGAAAGCTTAGAAGAAGAACGAAGGCTGATGTATGTGTCTATGACGCGGAGTGAGCGCCATCTGTTTTTAACTTCAGCTCAAATTCGCAAAGGCCAATATGATCAATATCGAAGTCGGTTTTTAGATGAAATTGAAACAGCCATAAAAGCCGCTCAACCCAAGACCAAAACGAAAAAAAAAGCTCGCGCTTGAGTGAAAAATTGATTTGACTCCTGTAAGAATTGGGAATGTAGAAATATTTTATTTACATTCCCCAAATCAAACTTGGGCCTTGATCTTCGTTTCGGCTTGTCATCGCCCTTTTTGGAGGGCGAACACAAGGTTCGCCCCTACAATTCTGTCACAATGTCTGGCCGAAACGATGATCAAGGCCTTTTAATTTCAATAGCAGTCACGATTTTGCCAAAGTTAAGTAACAGTCCATTTTTTTTTACTATATTCACATTCTTTTTATTCTCTAAAATTTCACCCGGAATTGTTCCTTTTTCAAGCAGTTCACATGTCATCACTGCTGCAACAGCAGAAACACTTGCAAACTCACCAAAATACTTTCGATACTCAATTACTGGAACATGTAACTTGGTAAAACGAATAAATTTCTCCAATTGCTTGTTCCCTTTGTTTCTATAGGCTTTGGGAATACCCGCCATAATAATATCATAGGTTTCATTTATTGTATCCATTCCGCCTATTTTATGAATCAAAGCTGATACAGCATTCATCTGTTCATCATCATAGCGATAAAAAATAAGCTCAATAGAACATGAATTTTTAACTGAATCTGTGGTTAAAACAAAAGCGCCGCCTCCGTCAGAATACATGGTTTCATTGATTACAGAAGAATCAAGTAAAGGTGAAAGCGTAGAATGAAATTCATCAACGCCGACAACAAGAAAGGGTTGCGTAAAATGATGTGAAAACAAACTCGCCATGAGAATAGCTTGTTCAAAAGAATAATCCCCGCCACTTGTGGTAATATTTGCTTCTTTGGATTGAAAGTGCATTGCAATTTGACTTGCTGGAGCATTATGAACCGATCCAACAAAATCCGTAGGGCTTGGAAATTGTTCATGGGTTGCATATAAACGGGTTAAAAAATCATAGGTTTCAGATAAAGCGCCCCAACCCGTTCCTAAAAAAACTGCACATGGATCACAAGAAATGCCTGAATGCTTGGCGGCTTCAATCGCAAGTGATAAAGCCATTCTGGGTAATCGTTTAAGTCTGCGGATTTTATCTTGAGGAAGATGAGATGAAATATCCTGCATGGAGCAAACGCCATGACACGATTTGTCATTAAAAAATTGATCACATGTTTTTGTCGTTGTTCCAATCCCTGTAATACATGCTGAACCTAGAATGGTTAATTTTTTGGGTTTGCTATACGATGTTACGAATTGATGGTGATTAGGTTTTGACAGAACAATAGATGCATTATTTCCGCCAAAACCAAACGAATTTGATAGAACGTAATGAACAGGCATTTCATAGGGTTCACATATGGGATTGATCTGAAGTCGTGGATCTGAATTGTTACAGCCTACATTCGCAGGAACAATATTATTCTGGATCGATATCGCTGAGATGACAGCTTCAATAGCTCCAGCCGCACCTAATGAATGACCCAATGCCCCTTTGATTGAAGAAACAAATGGTTTTTTATCTGGAAAAAGTGAAGTAATGGCTTTGGCTTCAGACAAATCATTATCTATAGTTCCAGTGCCATGAAGGTTTATATAATCAATATCTGAAATTGAAATCCCTGCATCATGAATTGCTTTTTCCATTGCAGATAATGCACCCTTGCCGTCTGGATGCGGTGTGGTAGGATGAAATGCATCACAAGATAAACCGCCACCTAATACTTCAACAATCGCACCTTCTGGATTATCCGCAGAAAGCAGCACCATCGCTGCGCCTTCAGAAAGTGACATCCCGTTTCGGTTGATATCAAATGGTTTAGCCCCATCTGGATCAATCAATTGCAGTGAACCAAATCCATAATAGGTTAAACGGCATAACGCATCTGATCCGCCTGCAAGAACTGTTTTTGCAAGTCCCTGCCGAATCATTTCCATTCCAACATGAATTGCTACAGTTCCAGATGAACATGCTGTAGAAATGGTTATAACCGGTCCTTTACAATCATATTCTGTCGCGAGATGTTCTGCAACTGAGCTTAAAGAATGATATGAATACGCATCGGGGTTACGTTCATTTTGTTTCAAATGATATTCTGTAGTAAATATGCCTCCGGTTGTAACACCCAACACAATAGCATCCAATTTCAATGGTTGTTTGAAGCCTGTCAATGCCTCTTTGGCTGCGATATGCGCCAAACAATGTGTCCTTGGCAAGTTTGTCATGGCGTTAAGTTGATCTATCTGGCCTACAGGAAAGCGCTTATTTTCAGGCGTGTTGAAAAGATCAATCAAACGCAGTCCGCAGTCTTTTTTCCGGATTGCGTTGAGATGCGCTTCAACACCCTGTCCAATTGGGCTTATAATTCCCATAGATACTATATACGCACGTATTCCGCTCATAAGATATGGTGCTATTCATTAGGGCCTTGATTATCGTTTCGGCCATTTGTCCTGAACACGATTAAAGGATTTAAGGATAGACAGGATTTAAGAACTTGATTTTTTAGCTAATCATGGCAATCATGTAATCATATAAATCGTGTTCAGACAATTAACAGGCCGAAACGAGAAGTGGTAAATTCCCGTAGGGGCGAGGCATGCCTCGCCCCTACAATCGTTCATCTTTGCAATTATTTATCTGAAAATCTGTAGGGGGCAGGCTGAAACCTGCCCCACCCTTTTTATTCCATTTGAAACGCTTTACACTCATAATTCATCCAGTTTTCTACCTGCCACGGGTCCCCATCAGGGGTCATGACAATGCTACATGCTGTGTATGAACCGGTTGGCAACCCACGGGGAAGCGTAAAGTCTAAAATCGAAAAATTCTTTTCTCCAGATAGA
>PDZT01000462.1 GCA_002753105.1 Deltaproteobacteria bacterium YD0425bin50
AATTCGATTTTTTATTTCTACCTGATTGATATGGATGGGTGTAAATAAATATGGATACATGGTTCGCCTCATGGTATTGAAAAATCTAAAGTTAAATTTCTTTAAAATAAATGGTTTCGGATGCATTCGCAGAAGGAATAACACCTAACCCAATCATACCAGTACCAACCAAAATTGCCTCATCACGTTTAATATGAAGCAGTTTTTTTCCCTGAATACTGATATAGGTGCCATTGGTACTCTTATCAATTAAAAAAAATTTTCCTCGTCGGAATTCAATTGTAGCATGATTTCTTGATACACGATTGTTATTTAGGATGATATCATTATTTGGAAGGCGTCCTAGCTTAATTAAGGGGCGGTCAAAATTCATTAAATAGCTTTGATTTTCAACAGTCAATTCGAGTTTAATAGTGCATATGTTATCACAACTCATACGAATCATTTGTGAATCTAAGATATTCGTAATGTTTTCAACTTCTTCCCATATAACTTCATAGATACATGTTTCCCCCGTTTTCCCTTTAATTGGGGTTTTATCAATCAAACGAATAACGGATTTATATTCGTTGGGTAAATTTTTGATGGTATCTTCAGTCGTAATAATCTGTCGTTGCTTAGCATACGATTTCATGCGAGATGCAATATTGACGGTATCCCCAAAAATATCACCTTTGACTTCAATAACCGGCCCATAATGAATTCCGATATAAATATTTGGAGCTACATATATGCCAAGTTGTTGAAGATCAATCTCATCAAGTGATTGATGCATTTTTTTACCTGCGTCAATCGCATCCTTTGGGGATTTAAAGGTGCATAACACCTCATCACCAATGGTTTTAATAACTGTACCTTGATAAGTAGCTGTAACTTTTTTAAGACATTCAATACATCGAAATATTAATGTTTGTGCAACTTTATCTCCATATACCTCATACAAATGAGTGCTATTGGCAATATCAGCAAACATAACTGTTAGATATATGGAATCTTTTGTCATAATATCTCCTTGACAAGGGAGAAAGAGGCGGAAGTGCATGGGAATCGAACCCACCCGGGACGCTTCCGCCCCACACCGGATTTGAAGTCCGGGAGCCCCACCAGCGAGCTAGGCACTTCCAAAAAGGATATGAACATGCGCATTTTGATAGTTTCGAATCGTAACTAATTTGGAATATGTATTAATGTAAAATTTGTCAATACGTTTATCTGAAAAAAAGTTAATGTTTCATTTCTGACGGTTCAATTCCATATTTTTTTATTTTGTAATGAATTGCTCTACGGCTAATGCCTAAAATTTCTGCCGCAGATTTTTGTACACCACCAGATTGAAACAAGGCACGTATAATGGTATTACGTTCACTTTCTTCAAGAGATAAGTTTTTTTTTGAATCGTTTTCTTTTTCTTTAGTTAAAAACAATTCTGGCCTTTCTAAATGCAGGTCTTCAGGAGTTAAAATGCCATTCTGACATAACACCACTCCTCCTTCTAACGTATTACGGAGTTCCCGAACATTACCCGGCCATGGATAGTGACACAGTAATTCAAGTGTCTTATCGGGTATCTGAACCATAGGTATTGCTTTTCGTTTACAAAAGGACTCTATAAAATTATGAGCGAGACCCGGAATGTCTTCTGTTCTTTCACGAAGTGATGGGATATTTATACTAACCACACGTAACCGATAATAAAGGTCTTCCCGAAATCGACCATTTTTAATTTCTTCACCTAAGTGTGCATTTGTTGCTGCAATGATACGGCAATCGACATTAATTTCCCGAATATCTCCTATTTTTCGAATGCGTCGATCTTCAAGAAACCGAAGCAGCCGAAGCTGCATATCATGGGAAATATTCCCAATTTCATCTAAAAACAATGTGCCTTCATCAGCCGCTTCAATAAGCCCTTTTTTATCACGTATTGCATTGGTAAAAGAGCCTTTAACATGTCCAAATAATTCGCTTTCAAGTAACGAACTTGGTGTTGATCCGCAATCTACAACAACAAAGGGGTTATTTTTACGTGTACTCAGCTCATGAATCAGATGAGCAACCCGTTCTTTACCCACTCCGCTTTCTCCAAGGATTAATACATTCACATCACTTTTTGAAACCTTTTGAATCAGTCCGTATAATTCCTTCATTACAGGGCTTTCACCAGTATAAATCATATTCCTTAAGGAATCATTTTGTTCAGTCTTGATGTGATATTTAAAAATTTCGTTAATTTTAGCGATCAGCTCCCGTCCATCAAAAGGTTTGGTCAGATACTCAACAGCACCTGATTTCATGGCGAGAACAGCATCAGGAATATTTCCAAAAGCTGTTAAAAAAATAACGGGGATGTCCGGCCGAATAGACCTTGCTTTTTCAAAAAGGTTAAATCCACTCATATCTGGCATTTTCATATCACAAATCATCAAGTCAATATGATGTGACTTTAAATACACTATTGCCTGCGTTGCAGTTGAGGCCTTAAAAACATTAAATTCTACAGAAGCAAGCCGCGCTTCCAAGACTTCTAATATATGCAGGTCATCATCGACTATTAAAATGGTTGGATTGTTTTGTTTTTTAGATTTACTTTTCAAGGAACAGAAAGTCCTTTCTTTTTCTCTTGAATTTCCTGATGGATCACTTCTAAGGCATTAATTTGATTTTGAAGTAATTGGATATTCATTTTCATACCACCCAGTTCATTTTTCAGTTCACGAATCTCTTTTTCTTTTACTTGAAGACGTTTTTGATATTCGATTTCTTTATCAGCCAATTTCTTTTTAATATCCGTTTTTATGATTTTTGGATTACGAGGGATATTAGGTTTTGTATTGATTGAGTTCAAGTCCATAGGTTGAGATTGAAAAGACGCGTTAGGCGTTAGATTATCGAATTCTAGCTCAAAGGTACCGTCTTCCAAGGAAGATTGTGTAATTTTTTCTAAGAATGGCGTTAACATATCAGGGTCGTGATTCTTTTCCATGTCATCCGTAATTTCTGTCCACTCATTCCAAAGGCTAAGCGCATTTTTTAAATCAATTGGATTTTTTGCCAGCACGAATCGGGTACACGCTAATCCATATAACGCATGGAGTTTAATACAGTCATTGTCAGTTTGTTTATATAATTGTTCATATAACACATTGGCTTGTCCATATTTTCCTTGTTGAAATTCCTGATTGGCTTGATCTAAAGTTGGTTTTTCCACGTTCACAATGTTATTTTGCCAAATACAAAGGTATTTTTGACTACACGCCACAGGTTGAAAGATAAACATAGCAATAATTGCTAGTATCAAACGGTTATGTTGATAGTGTTGAATA
>PDZT01000463.1 GCA_002753105.1 Deltaproteobacteria bacterium YD0425bin50
AAAGTCCCGTAGGGACGACCTGTTTGTAGCAATGTATGTTCATCCCTATATCAAGCTCCATCGGAGCGGCCTGTTTAATTTACAGGTCGCTCCTACGGAGCTTAATTTAGGTGGATTCCATAGGCTACAAACAGATCGCTCCTAACGGAGCTAATAAATAAGCATATCTCCTTAGCTTGATGCATATGGGATTATAACCCCATAAATTTCGCAGCAATACCTTTCATTATTTCATTGGTTCCAGCGAAAATAGACATCACGCGAACATCTCTCATGGCTCGAGCAATTTGAGATGATTCTAACAACGCATGTTCACCCATTAAATCCATGCAACGGTAAGCGATTCGTTTGACTTGATCTGTTGTCCAATATTTAGCCATTGATGTTTCAACAATTACATTTTTGCCATGCATATGATCAAGGCTTAATTGTTCAACAAATGCACGACTTACTTTTAATACGGTAGTCATTTCAACAATAGCAAATTGAGTTGCCTGATGTTTGATCATGGGTTTACCATTAAATGAATGTGTACGTAAAAAAGAAACGGTCATGTCAAGAATGGATTCAGCAGAAGCTAACGCACCGATTGAACAAACAAGCCGTTCCTGCTGTAATTTTTGCATCAGCATCAGGAAACCATTTCCTTTTTGTCCAAGAATGTTTGTTTTTGGAATTTTACAGGATGAGAAAAACAGTTCGGCTGTATCCTGACTATTAAATCCCATTTTCTCCAGTTGTCTGCCGCGAGAAAATCCGGGGGCATCAGAATCAACAAGATACAATGAAATTGCCTGATACGCATTTTCAACTTGGGGATCACGCGCTGCAAGGATCACCAAATCTGCATTAATACCATTGGAGATAAAGGTTTTGGATCCATTAATAATCACCATGTCATCCATTTCAACCGCAGTAGTAGTAATGGAAGCAATATCACTTCCAGCACCGGGTTCCGTCATCGCCACTGCTGTAATGATGTCTCCAGAAACGCATCCCGGTAAATATTTTTGTTTTAATGTATCTGAAGCATATGAATCAATATATGGGACGACAATATCACTATGCAGTGGAGCGCTTAATCCACTATGATTTGTTTTGGGCATTTCTTCAGATACAATGACAGAATACAGAAAATCTCCGCCTCTACCGCCGTATGTTTTGGAGATGGATGTAGATAGAAATCCCTGTTTCCCCATTTTTTGCCATGCAGATTTTGGAACAATATGGTCTTTTTCCCATTGATCCACATAAGGAGTTATTTCAGTTTTTAAAAATTCACGTAAATCGGAACGAAATTGATGATGTTCTGAAGTATAAGGCAATATACTCATAGATGATCTCCTTAAATAATATCAAAAAAAGCCAATTATTGGCTGAGTGAATAGGCAACAGACGATAAAATAGGTATTGGGCCGATTTGTTTTAATAATTCAAGTTGAGTAATATTTCTGACTAAAAGAGCTCCTGCAAATCCAAGTGAATTGATTGAAATGGATTCATAACACTCACATAATCGGGGAACAAGAAACATCCATTCTTTTGTTACAAGAAGATTATAGGGTGCAGACTGAGTGTTTTGACCATCAGGTAAGCGTTTTCCTATTAAATTAAAATGATCCATCAGCGCATGGTAATTATCGCATAATTGCTTGGCATGGATGTTCTCGTTAAGATAGATCAGCCCATGGTGAAAGGGTAATCGTTTTGAATAAATGATTCTATCTGTCTGATCACTTTCTGAGAATGCAGATTCAATGGGAATTCTTTTTCCTTTATTGTGCATTGGTAAGGGAATGACCTGTACATGTTTATGCCGTTGGCTTGCTCCTGCAATGGTTCCACCATTGTAAAACCCTAAACTTTCGTAAGTATTCAGACATGTTAACAGCGCATCAAAATCATTAATCGAAAGCAGAATTTCCTGATCTTCAAATTCACGGGTAACAAGCAATATATGATGATCAATAACATTGTACTTGTTTAACAGACATACATGGGTAGGTGAAATGTCAGTCACATAAAGTGCTTTTTCATAGGGAAGAAATGGGTTGATAGCTGTTTTTGGAGCGGATAGAGAAGAAGACAACACTGCTGTATGTTTTTCCTGATCTTTTCTCGCGAGCGTTGATAGGACACGAACTAGAAAAGTAATATCACCTTCTGTGAATAACTCATATTCTGTGGGAATAGAGTGAAGTGCTTTTGATTCAATTGCTTCAGATGTCCGTTGTTTTATCATTTCCCATAATGGGATGTCGAATGTATAGTGTTTCATAGTATAGCTTTCCAGAAAAGTTTTTTGCTTCGTTATCGGTCGTCGATGTATTAACATATACACCTTCCTCCCTGCTGCCTTGCCAAAATTCTTTTCTGAAAAGCTATAGTTATCATGATATTGGTTTTACCGGAAGAATAAGTTCAAATATTGTACCACCGATGGGGTTGGGTTTTACTGAAATGGTGCCACCATGACTTTGAATAATTCCTAAAGAGATAGATAAGCCCAATCCAGTCCCTTTTCCTACGGGTTTTGTGGTAAAAAAAGGATTCCATATTTTTTCAATTGTTTTTTTGTCAATTCCATGACCTGTATCTGCAACATGGATAATAATTTGGTTGTTATGACTTCGAGAGGTGATTGTTAGTGTCCCTTGATCTTTCGTTTCCATTGCGTGAGCTGCATTACTGAATAAATTTACAAAAACCTGTTCGATTTGTTGTTGATCTCCTGAAATATAAGGTAAATTAGCATCAAAATCTTTTACTACCTGAATTTTGTACTTAAGGGCATTTTGACATAATATTAGCGCCTCTTCAATAGCGTCATGCAAATTAAATAAAACCGCTTTGGTGCAATTTTGTCTTGAAAATGACCTTAACCCATTCACAATTCGGCTGACTCGGGACACACCATTTCGAATACCCTTGATGATATCAGGAATATCCACCTTAATAAGTTGTATTTTTGGGTATTCTGGATAATTGTTGGGGCAGGTTTTTAAGTAGTTGTCTAATATTGGCCAAAATTTTTCCAGCGTTTGAATATTTCCACTGATAAACGTTAGAGGATTGTTTACTTCATGCGCAATTCCAGCACTTAATGTTCCAAGAGTTGCCATTCGATCCGCATGAATTAATTGTTCGGCACGTTCGTTCGCTAATTTTTCCATTTCATCAGCAATTTTGGATTTTTCAATTCTTTCTATTTCAGCTTGTACTGCCATTGTATTGGCTCTTTCAAAAGATTCAACAAGTTGAACATTTAATGATTCAAGCTCTCTTTGATATAGAAGCATCTGTTCGTAATAGTC
>PDZT01000464.1 GCA_002753105.1 Deltaproteobacteria bacterium YD0425bin50
TGGTAGATGGTCTATATTTATGAAGAATTCTATCAAAAGATTTGCTAATCTGATTAAGCCAATCGTAGAAATGGGTGAAAATTAAAAATTACTTAATTTCTGACATTATTGGATTGCACCCGACTCATGGTATGCCATAGAGCCATTTATCAAAGAACTTAAACGACTCTAGTTAAATTATGTATTGGAAATTAAATCGAACTACACTGTTCGGGTTACCTGCTCAAGTCCCAAATTGACTCCAAAAGGAAAAATAGCCAAAAAACAATATGATCAGCAAAGATTACCTGAATTTTTTCAGTCAATTTTTTCTATAACAGCATGCGGATTTGGTGCGGATCCAGAAAAGGGAAAGGAGACCAAAATTACGACAGCACGATTGAATGCCATAACCTGCAAGCATAGAATAGTAGAAAGCATTGATCTCGCCACCCAATCTGTCAAATATCTTCTCACTGATCAACTCACCTGGGAAGCCCACAAAATTATCTCTGTTTACAGCTTTCGATGGATAATCGAAGAATTCTTCAGGAATGCGAAACAGCTTTGTGATATGGAGGGAGCCACTATCAGGAGTAAACAAGGTGTAACACTAGCGTTATGCCTGATGACCTGGATTGACTTCCTCCTCCATCAAGAAAACTATAAAAGACGCACTGCTGAAGAATTGTCACAGGAATCATTAACGATTCCCTCGATAGTTCGTCAGTTTCAATATGAGAATTTAGAAGCTTTCGCAGAAAAGTTGGAAGATGAGACATTTGTACAGAAGTGGTTAGATGTAGAAAAAGAACGTATCAAAAGAAATCGTAAAGAACGCCACCAATTAATTCCAATTAATAAGACTGATAAATTGGAGAGTTAACGGAATAGCCGAATGTTTAATGTTTAATTTATCAAAGAACTTTTTGACAGATACGACAACGTTTCTTGTCAAGAAAAAAAAAATCGAAAACTCAAGTAATTACTAATACATGATATGATATAATAGAATGAAAAAGATATATAATATAATAGCTATAACAAAGAAATAATTGGGTCAATGAAAATATAGACGCCCTCAAAGATATCTTTTGAACATTTGTTCTTGTATACTCATCTGTGTCATCCTTTCAGCTAATTTAAACGCTATATTTTTATAAAAAATTGACAATCCAACAGTGTTAAGCTGGTCAGTTTATCTATTCCAAATCGCATAAGTCTAAAAGTTGTCGATTTTTTCTAACATATTGAATTTAAAATGGAATTTATTAAAAAGATTGATATATTCTCTCCTTTATCATAAACACCGATAATATCGTTAATATTCGGATGTTAAAATAATTAAGGAGAGAAAAGCTAATGTATAAGGAAAGAGAAGAGCAAAGTCAAGAAGCGGTTAAAGATAAAATTTTGGATAATTTTTTGCGAATATTTTGTATATTGGAGAAATCGATTATGCAGATGGTCCCCCTCAAGTGAGGCGATGGAAGCTCTGGTATTAGGGATGGGTCGGGACAGTTCAGCATATATGGAACAAATTGATGGATGGTCTGATGAAGGTGAAGTATTAGTCATTGAAGTGGATGGTAAGGCAACGCCGACAGCTACAGTAGAAGAGTTAGAGAAACGTCGTCAGAAAAGGGATAAGAAAAAAAGTTGTTGTAAAAGACATCGAAACAAAAACAGACGTAACTGCCGCACCAAGAAGCAACGCCGGAAAAAAGGTGATAAAAGTAAAAATGGACGGAGTATTACTCTGGTGGTTATATACACTTAAACAAGGTGATGACGGGAAAACTTCATGGCCCATTGAATAAAAAAGTGTGGGGCAGCTATGCACCAAGGAAGGTGATGTTAGACTGGGCACTTTCTCAAGCGAATAAACGAGGTTTTTTTGAGGGGAGTAATAAACGGATTCACATAGTGATCGATGGAGAAAAATGTCTTTATGATGGTCTTTCAAAGAGATTTCCAGAAGCCAGTTTTGCTTTGGATGTTCGACATCAGGAAGAGAAAATATGGAAAGTTGGGCATCTTTTTCATAAAGAAGGAAGCGAGGAATTGATAAACTGGGTAGATGAGAAAGTCGAGTTGGTGTATACGGGACAGGTGTCTAAATTAGTTACCGAGTTGAAAGAGTTAAAAATGAGGCTGTCTGCAAGAGCTAAACGAGATGAAACTAAAAGAAAAGATGTGAATATCCTGATTAAATATATAGAACCCAGATTAAAGATGATGAACTATAATTTGTTAATTGATGAGGATTTGCCCATTGCCTCTGGTATTGTAGAAGGTGCGTCCAGATATGTGATTGGAGAACGGATGGATTGCAGTGGAATGCGCTGGATACCTGAAAGAGCAGAAGCTTTGCTTCGCCTGAGATGCATTGAATTGAATGGGGATTGGGATCATTATTTTGAATGGGGATATAAAAAATGGATGGAACGGATGAGACAGGGAGAAAAGGTAATCATCCGAAAAGAAAAACCAGATAGCTTGCCGAGTATAAGCTCTCTTGCTGATGGTTATAATGTACAGGAGGAATATCGTGAGGCTGCTTAATTTCCAATTTTTTAATGAGACGAACTGCACCCATTCAATTAGCTAACCTATGACTATCTGGTGAAAACCTGTTTTGGGAAAATCACAGTTGCGGTTGCGATCATGACAAGATATACAAGGAAACAACAAACATCTGATAATGGGAAATACCCAGCATGATCTTCATGCATTTTTAACTTTCGACCATTTTTTCAAAAAACCTAAAGGATACCTGTTGCAAATTTGTTTACAGTGAAAACCCTTGTGTTTTTCTGCTTACCCTGAGTCTGTTGCACCACTTACTCAACCCCATCTGGATATATTGTTTGCAAACAGCCGGACAAAGCCACATTTCTTCATTTGGATGGTATTGAGCGCAGTAAAACACGTACAACAGTGGATCCGTCATATTATCAACACATTTAAAAATTAAAAATAAAACACATCTGTCTATTTTGATGTTTTAATATATTTTATATTATTTTACAGGTGATGCTGGGGCTTTAAGGTCAGCTCAATTCATTCATTTACGGAATTGTCAGGGGGAATTTGCGGAAATCATAGGGGGGATATACAGAAAACTCTGGGGGTAAATGCGGAATAATCTGGGGGAAAAAAAGGAAAAAAACTTGCATTGATTTTCCGTAATATAACCCAACTCCCAACTTGCGACCTATTGAAATTATCACAATCCTCTGCTAAGATAAATCAAAAACTTTATCTTTTGGAGGTTAAAATGGAACTGGAAATTATAACGATGTTTTTTTTGTGTTCAGAACTT
>PDZT01000465.1 GCA_002753105.1 Deltaproteobacteria bacterium YD0425bin50
TCCAACTGGAAGCATCCCGCCTGTTGCAATTTTAACAGCTTCTCCAGAATGCACAGTATATTCAGGTAAAACTCCCATCGGAACA
The DNA here is from genome assembly GCA_002753105.1 of Deltaproteobacteria bacterium YD0425bin50. GTDB lineage: Bacteria > Desulfobacterota > Desulfobacteria > Desulfobacterales > YD0425bin50 > YD0425bin50. The sequence goes on from PDZT01000465.1 coordinate 86, forward strand.
GCACCAATGATGCTTAAATACACGGGATTGGTTTCGGTTGCTCCAAATGTGGATGATGCACAAACTGCATATCCATCCATGGTTGCTTTGCGAAATGAAGGAAGATTGCTTTCTGAATATATGTTTTCTGCTAAAATTCGATCATAAGCTTGACGTAATGGGATGCTTTCTAAACAAACTTTTGGAAATTTCGGATACACTAAAAACGCTTCTTCAATGTCAATGACTTTAAAAAAATGATCCATGATAGTTAAGTATCCCTTGTAAAATCAAGAAAGCGCACGTTGAATTCGTTGCATAGCTTCTTGTACATTTTCGATATGATTAAATGCGCTGATACGAATATATCCTCGTCCGCACATTCCAAAACCTTCACCAGGGGTACAGACCACTTGAGCTTTGCGTAGTAACAGATCAAAGAATTCCCACGAATCTGTACCTGTATAAACCCATACATAAGGAGAATGATCACCACCAACGTAATGATACTCAATATCTGTAAGTGAATCCCGAATGATTTTGGCATTCGCTAAGTACCCATCAATGATGTGTTTGACTTCAGCTTGGCCTTCTTCAGTATAAATTGCTTCTGCTGCACGTTGAACAGGATAAGATACACCATTAAATTTGGTTGTCTGCCGTCTGTTCCATAACGCATGTAAACTGTGAGGCTGCGCTTGATTATCATAGGCCATACATTGTTTTGGCACAACAGTATAGGCACACCGCGTACCTGTAAATCCTGCGGTTTTTGAAAAACTCCGAAATTCAATGGCAACCTCTTTTGCGCCCGGAATTTCATAAATCGAATGCGGCAAAGAATCATCACGGATAAACGCTTCATATGCAGCATCATACAGAATAAGCGCATGATTTTCTCTGGCGTACTCAACCCATGAGGTTAACATGGGTTTTGTAATGGTTGAACCTGTTGGATTATTTGGAAAACATAAATAGATAAGGTCAACCGGTTTTTGGGGAAGTGATGGAATATAATTATTTTCTTTTGTGCTTTCCAAATATACGATCCGTTCGAAACGCTGGCCATCAAACATGCCAGCACGTCCTGCCATGACATTGGTATCTAAATATACTGGATAGACCGGGTCTGGTATGGCTACACACGTATTTTCAGAAAAAATTTCCTGAATATTACCGGTGTCACATTTTGCGCCATCGCTAATGAAAATTTCATCTGGAGATATATCAGCGCCATATTTTTGAAAATCAAACGCTGCTATTTTTTCTCTGAGAAATAAATAGCCTTGCTCAGGCCCATAGCCTTTGAACGTATGTTCATGAGCCATTTCATCTACTGCTTTATGAAATGCTTGAATACACGTTTTGGTTAGCGGCTGTGTAACATCGCCAATACCGAGTTTAATAATCTTTTGATTTGGGTATTGGGTTTGATATGCAGATACGCGTTTTGCAATTTCTGAAAACAAATAAGAGGATTTTAATTTCAAATAATGTTCATTGATTTTGATCATCGGTAGTTACTCCCGGGATAGATTTAAAAATGGTATGAGCTAACATGTTTTTTTTTTTCAGTCAATAAATCAGAATAAAATTCAGAAATTCTAATATTGAGGCACAATTAAGTATGGGCATTGGTGCCTTCCAATGTCATTGGATTAAGGTTGACACGTCAATTTTTTTATTGCATAGTTTCATCATTTACAAAGACATTCATTTCATTTCATTGCATTTCACTTTTATTAAAATAATGGTGGTACATACGATAGTAAACGGTAATAACTTAAAAAAAGAGGGTATTTTAGATGCATCTATCCAGTTCGATGCAACCACGTCAGAAAACTGGATACATCCAAGAGCAATTTTATTAACAGGGGCAACTGGGCTTGTTGGCGTCTATTTATTAGATGAACTTCTTCATAAAACCACAGCGGATATATACTGTATCATTCGATGTAATAATCCGGATGATGGTAAAAAGAGACTGATCACTCATCTTCAAACACACTTGCTTTGGCAGGAAAAATACAGTTCTCGCATCATTCCCGTCATGGGTGATCTATCCAAACCCCTGCTGGGATTATCAACCCCAGTTTTTCAGGAATTAGCCGATAAAATTGATCGTATTTATCATAGCGGTGCTTTTGTGAACTTCATGTTTCCATATTCAGTACTCAAAGCCGCAAACGTTTTAGGAACACAGGAAATAATACGATTGTCAGCTTTATACAGGCTTAAACCATTACATTTTGTTTCCAGTGTGGCTGTTTTTTTCAGTCAAACTCATTTTGATAAAAAAATCGTGAACGAAACGGATATCCCAAACTTAGATGAGAGTTTTAAAGGCGGTTACAAGCAAAGCAAATGGGTTGCTGAACAATTGCTGATGGATGCGCAGAAAAGAGGACTGCCTTCGGCTATTTACCGGCCTGTAAGAATTCTAGGCTCAAGCAAAACAGGCATTTTAAAATTGAACGATGATTCCTTATGTCATTTACTGAAAGCCTGCATAGAGATAGGAAAATATCCCACACTGGATACGCTCATGACCTTTGTTCCAGTCGATTATGTCAGTCAGGCTATTGTTCAATTATCCTTGCAGAAAAAATCCATAAACAAGGCATTTCATCTGACTCATCCCAATCCTATTCCATGGAAATCCTTCATGAATGAAATCTGTGCCTTCGGGTATGACTTGCAAGAAATCCCTTATAATCAATGGATAGAAGAACTCAAAACCATTGCTGCAACACATCCTGAAAATAAGGTATATTCGTTCTTATTGCTTTTCTTGAGAGATTCCAACAATTTGCTTTTAAAACAAATGCATTTTGACTCTACCAATACCATGCAAGATTTGAAAGGGACTCCGATATCCTGCCCGCCAACAGATCAGAAATTGGTTTCCCGGTATCTGTCTTATTTTCAACAGAGTGGATACATTCCAAAACATTCAGGGTCTTGAATGAGAGTTCTATTAATTGCTGTGAATCAGGAAAAATATCCTTATCCGGTTCAGCCTATCGGATTAGCATATATCGCTTCTGCCTTGAAAAGCAAAGGACATGAAGCAAAGGTTCTGGATTTATGTTTTGTGAATGATTTCCGATCTGCTATTGCTGATCAGATCAGTTTATATTCACCTGATGTGATTGGTTTTTCCATAAGAAACATAGACTCAACATCCTATCCTGAAACAATCTATTATCTGCCCAAAATTAAAGAAATCGTCAC
>PDZT01000466.1 GCA_002753105.1 Deltaproteobacteria bacterium YD0425bin50
TGAGTTATGCAGCAGGTATCTTTCCAGATGGTTTACATTTAATGTGGAACGATCCTATCCACAAGGGAGAACAGACCTTGAATTTGTCGGAAAATATCATGAAAAATATGCTGGTACGCGAATAGTGATTGAGTTTAAATATTTTTCAAACACTGAATTTAAAAAGTTTAAGACTTCTATTGAATCATTTCAGTTGCAGGAAGAAGATACAAAACAAATTGCCGGATATATTCAAGGCTTAAAGCAGGAATACCCGCAGGCAAAAGTCTCTCAGTTTGTGATTTATTGTATTGGAAATCAGGGATTTCGAGTGTTTGAAATACACTAAACATTAACCCTGTTATTTCTATAGTTTTGCATTTTTTGTCATTCCCACGAAAGTGGGAATCCAGAATGCTTGATTTTACTGGATTCCCGCTTTCGCGGGAATGACGATCGCTATTTTTGTATAATAGGGTCATGTCAATAGGTTATAAAAAAGTGCAAAAGTATAGTTATTTTTTATTTTTTTATTATAGTTTTTCAATTAGGAGGTTAACGCATGAGCTTGTCTTCTTTAAAAATTAGATGGAAATTTGTTTTGAGCGCTTGTTTCATTATGACCGCTTCAGTTATATTGATTTCAATTGTGATCGTTTGGAGTATGACCACCAATGCTAAAAAAGAAATAGAGGGTTTCAGACAAAATGAAATTGAAAAAATTGAAAAAACTTTGTTGAATTATGTTGATATTGCTTATGTAGTCATTGATTCAAATTACAAAGAAGCTCAGAATACCGATTATTTGACTAAACGATACGGCAAGGAGCTTGAGAGTATTATTGATGTTGCTGATTCAATGATCAAAAACTCTCTGAGCCTAGCTTCCAAAGGCACAATCAGCATGGATCAAGCCAAACAGCAAGCCATTGATGATTTAAAGAAACTTTCCTATGATTCTGGAAAAGGATATGTTTGGATTAATGATATGGGAAGACCGTATCCCACAATGATCATGCATCCGAAACTACCAGAATTGGATGGTAAAGTCTTGGATAATACTAAATTCAATTGTGCACTTGGTAAAAATGAAAACCTATTCAAGGCTTTTGTAGATGTATGTCAACAAAAAGGAGAGGGGTTTGTTGATTATCTGTGGCCAAAACCTACGGGGCAGGGCTTAACTTCTGATCAGCCTAAACTTTCATATGTTAGATATATTAACGAATTCAATTGGGTAATTGGTACTGGTATTTATGTGGATGATGCTGTGAATGACTCCATTGATAAATCGATTCAAGATATTTATAAAATGAGGTATGACAATGGGGTTGGATATTTCTGGATCAATGATACGGGTAAACCTTATCCAAAAATGATCATGCATCCAACATCTCCGGGCTTAAACGGAAAAATATTAAATGATTCGAAATACAATTGTGCTCTTGATAAAAATGAGAATTTGTTTAAAGCGTTTGTCGATGTCTGTGAGAAAAGTGGTAAAGGATTTGTGAACTACTTATGGCCAAAGCCTACAAAGGATGGTTTAACTAAAGAACAACCCAAACTTTCTTATGTCAGGTTATATGAACCCTTAAATTGGATTATCGGAACCGGTGTTTATATAGATGATATCACTGCCGCGATTGATAAAAAAAAAGCTGATATCAACAATCAAATTGGCAATATAATTTTAAAAATTATTATTGCGGCTGTCTTCATATTATTTGCAGGTTCAGTCATCATTTTTTTGTTTGCCAACACAATTACGCATCAACTGAACAAAGTAGTTGAGCTTGCTCATAAAATCTCACAAGGCGATCTGACCACAGTAATTGAAGTTCATACCAACGATGAAGTTGGAACCGTGATAAGCAGTTTGAATAAAGCTGTTGAAAAAATAAGGTCAATTATCATTGAACTGACTGAAACATCTGGTAAACTAAATCAATCATCTCAAATGATGAATGATACATCCAAAGGCTTGGATGTTCAAGCAATCGAGATGAACAACCAATCTCATGATGCATCATCGGCAACTGAAATGACTTCAGCATCAATAAGAAGTATCGCGGCTGCGGCAGAACAGATGAGTGCTCAACTTTCAACTGTTGCCACATCTTCCAATCAGGTTTCCAACAATCTGCAAAATATTGACTCGGCAGCAAGCAATGTATCCAATTCTGTTCATGCAGTTGCAACCGCTATTGAAGAAATGTATGCGACCTTGAATGAAGTTGCTAAAAATTCAACCCGTGGTGCCAGTGTTACCAACGAAGCTTCTACAAAAGCGGATAATACATCCGACATAGTGAACAGATTGAGCGAAGCGGCAAAAGAAATTGGCGCCATTGTAGATTTAATTAAAGGGATTGCTTCTCAAACGAACCTCTTGGCGCTCAATGCCACAATCGAAGCTGCAGGAGCTGGAGATGCTGGAAAAGGTTTTGCTGTTGTGGCAAATGAAGTAAAAGAGCTTGCTCGGCAAACAGCCAGTGCCACCGAGGATATCCGTAGCAAGATTGAAGGTATGCAAAGTAATACAGCATCTGCAGTACACGCAATTTCTGAAATTGTCAGAATAATTACTGAAATCAATTCCATTATGTCAACGATTGCTTCAGCAGTTGAAGAACAAACCGTAACCACCAATGAAATCTCAAAGAATATTTCAAGTACTGCTTCTGCAGCAGACCTGTCCTCCAAAAGTGTTCAGGAAGTCGTTACAGTTGAAAGAGAAGTAACGCGAAATATTCAAGAAGTTTCACAAGCAGCTTTGTCGATTGCACACGATGCATCCGTAGCTTCGAATAAAACGGATAAGGCAACCCAAAGTGTTTTAGGTTTAAACACGTCCATTAAAACCACCACAGAAGGCGCTTCAATGATTAAAAAACAGTCAGTATCATTATCCGAATTTTCAAGACAACTTCAGGATATTATTCTTCAATTTAAGGTGTAGGTTCACTACTATAGCTTTTCAGATAAATAATTTCAAAAAACCCTGTATTTCTTCGCCCAAGACGTTTTGGAAAACTTATTTATTAATAGCCCCATGCCTATTAAATGTCAGGAGGTAGTAAATGAAAAAAAAAGTTTTATATGCCAATGCTAATTATGAAGAAATTGTAACTAAAGATGGCTATTTTGTGGATAAAACTGCTTATATTGAAAAATTAGAACCGATTGAAAACCCTGTATTTCTTCGCCCGAGACGTTTTGGAAAATCGCTCTGGTGTAGGATATTAGAATGTTACTACAATATCAACCAGAAGAATGATTTTGAACGTTTGTTTGGGAATACCTATATTGGT
>PDZT01000467.1 GCA_002753105.1 Deltaproteobacteria bacterium YD0425bin50
CATTCCCCATAATGTTGTGGCGTTACGGAAATACACTTTGTTGTTATGAATGGCCACATAAATCGGAAAATCGCTTTGACCTTTGATGACAATTGCACCATAACCTGCTAGTCGAATGGCTATAGCACTTCGGCCGCCTGCATGGCTTTCACCTAAATTTCCCGTGAGCGGAGATTTAAACATGGCAACGGCTTTAGATGCTAATGGAAATAAACCTGTCAATGGACCTACAGACAAAATAATCGGATTGTCCGGATGAAAAGGATCTATATGGTCCGGGCATTCTTCAGAAAGCAACTGAGTTGCTACACCTGTACCGCCTATATATGCTTCAAATAAATCTGGACGTTTTTGAACATGAAACCGTTTTTTTGAAAGATCAATATATAAAACTGAAGTTAATAAAGATTCGCTCATCATAAGTTACTCCCTGTCATCGGTTTTATTTAATTAATTGAAGAACCCCGTGGGGACAGTAAGAAGCACATATACCACATTGAATACATATCATGGGTTTATTTTCTTCTTCGTTCCAAAACACAGCGTTGAGAATACATGCTTCTTTACAATGACCGCATCCAATACATTTAGATGGGTTCAATTTCACGCCCCCTGTTTTTTTTGGTGTTAACGCATCTACTGGACAAACTGAAGCACATGGTGGTGTTTCACAAGAACGGCATACGACCACGACAAATCCTTTAGACATACCACCGGCAGACTGAATACCAATACATGAAGATCCAATACCTCCATTTCCTGTCCGTCTTGAACAGGCAAACATACAACTTTGACATCCTACGCATCGTTGCGCATCAATTACTTTGAGTTTCATAATTTCTCCGTCTTGTATTCTTATCTTGTCTCATTTTATGGAAAGCGAATAGAAAAACTATTTATCAATTTATTCGTACTGATATATAGACTTTCAGATAATTCATTTCACAAGGCTAGAGGGAGGAGATAATACATTTTAGTATATCTCCGACCGATAACGCCGTGAAATTATTTATCTGAAAGTCTATAGAATTATCTTACCCATAAGAAATTATAGATGCAATTAGAATCTCATGATTCAGAATACATTTAAAGCGTTTTTTTTCTCGTCAATGGTTTTAATCACGAGCTATTTATATATCAAGGCAAGTTTCATACCCTCATCTTACAGATAACATAATATCCTTATATTTCAGATAACATTACTTGGTAAAAATTAGTATAATCAAAAACCTTGCAAATGGTAAATTATTATATTATCTACAAATTTTTTATTTTCTGTCATTTCCGCATAACTATGATCACACTAGATTTGGGATAAATTATTTCGATGATGAATATATTTCACAAAAATAAGATACTTCATTTAAGCGCAGCGCTTATGACTCTATTGTTATTATTTGCAGGTATAACTCCTTGTTTTAGTGATACTATTCAAGACCTTAAGGCATTCGATTTGTTAGAAAAAGAAACCCTATATATGAAAGCCGAGATGTTTGAAACCGATATTACAACTGCTGGGAAAAGGCCACAAAAGTTGAAAATTTCACCTTCATCCATCAGTGTTGTTACTGCTGAAGACATCAAACAATCAGGTGCAACTCAAATTTCTGAGGCATTAATGATGCTATCTGGAGTTGATATTGCTTATACAACGACTACGGCACCGCTTTCAGGAGGCATCAGAGGATTTCATAAATTACCTGTCAATAAAATATTATTTTTAATCGATGGTAATCCATGGATATTCGAACAATACGGTCTTTGTATGTTTACTTTTTTACCGATCTCGTTGGATGATGTGGAACGGATTGAAGTCCTTAAAGGTTCGGGGTCATCTCTATATGGTCCCAATGCCATGTTTGGTTTAATTAATATTATCACCAAAAAGCCTAAAGATACAAAAGGCTTTAATGCTTCTATTACTGGTGGCGAATGGGGAACTTTAATAAATGATATTCGATATAGTGGAACACTTGAAGATTCTTTTTCATATATGCTTTCAGCAGGATCACATCGGATGAAAAATCCAGAATATGTGGCATGGCAGAATACTCCTAACAAAGAATATTACCGAGTATATTCCAATATGACGTATTCTTTTGGAAAAGATGCTTCGATGTGGCTTGCCAGTGGTTATGTGAATAACAAATATGCAGAAGTTATTACAGAAAGTACGGGACTCATTGATTTTAGTGGAAAAGATACGTATTTTTCAGCGATAACCTATCAAGCCCAAAATCCGAATTTAAAAATAACTGGATATCTTAAGGAAGAAGATGAAGGTTCAGGCAAGGCAATGGGCGAACACTATTTTGGATTTAAGGAAGGCATACGGTCTATTGATTTTCAACATGATTTTAATCCATTTCATAATGACCAATTGCTTTGGGGGGGTAATCTGACTTATCAGCATTGTGATGGACTTTCTATCCAAAATAAACAAGCCCATTCTCTTCAAGGTATGTTTATTGATAATACTTATTCATTGGCAAATTCTACGAATTATGAATTGGCTTTCAATAGCGGTATTCGCTATGATCATCATTCCAAGACTGGGAATTCACTTTCCCATCGATTATCCTTTATATATTCACTCATGGAAACCCATTATTTTCGATTGACATGGGGCAGCTCTTACCGAAATCCTGATTTTATCGAATCTTATTACAACCGTTATTCCTTATATAAACAAGAAGACGCAAATCCATTATCCCTATCATCTGACATTTACTTGCATGTGTATGGTCAGGAAGAGAATGACCCGGAAAAAGCCATAAGTTATGAAATCGCATACACAGTTCAGTTGAGTCCTCAATACAGCCTTAATACAATCTTGTTTTATACGAAGGTGAAAGATTTTATTTATTTTATTGCAGACCCGGAAAAGCGCTATTTTGATAATGAGCTGAATGTAAACGTGATTCCGATGCCTTTTAAAAACATCGGAAATGCCCATCAATATGGCGCTGAAACTGAATTTAGATGGCAAATATCACCGATGTTAAGCAGTGTTTTGAATTATACATGGTATGACCAACAAGAAGAACAAAAAACAGTTGCACAACTCATCAGTATGACTCCAAGACATATGGCAAATGCTCAACTTAGGTTAAACATGCCTAACGGATTCTCTGCAAATATAAGCCTTCATTTCAGAGATACAACAGAATGGAGAACTTATACTTGGCGAAATCCAGAACGGGATACGAATGTAGGCGGTACTGCACCAAGTTATACTATAACGAATATGCGCTTAGGATATACATTCTCCATGGCAAAGACTCAAATCGAA
>PDZT01000468.1 GCA_002753105.1 Deltaproteobacteria bacterium YD0425bin50
TATGGGGTTCAGGCATCATGAAACTACCTTTGCGTCTTGATCTTGATGAATTTGAAGATGACTATCCTGAAATTAAAAATCAGCGATTTTATGGGTTTAAAAAATTATCTTTATCCAGCAATTTCAGCGATAACTCTCTAATTCGAGAAAAAGTTACCGCAGATATTTTTCGGGAAGCAGGCGTTCCAGCTCCAAGAACCGCGTTTTACCGTGTGTTTATTGACTATGGACAAGGACCAGTTTACTTTGGATTATACACGATGGTCGAAATTCCAGATGAACCCATGTTAAAAACTCAATTCCAGAAAAAAAGTGGTAATCTCTATAAACCCACATCTAACTTTGTTACGTTCACTGAAGATCAATTTGATAAGGAAACCAATGAAGACGAAGCCGACTTTAGCGACGTTATTTCGGTTTTTACTGCGCTTCATGCTGATAGAAGCCAGCCTGAAATCTGGAGAAATGGATTGGAATCAGTATTGGATGTGGATGGATTTATCCGATGGCTCGCAGTCAACACCGTAATTCAGAATTGGGATACGTATGGACGCATGGCACATAATTATTATCTTTATACCGATCCGGGCGATGGTTTAGTGCACTGGATTCCTTGGGATAATAATATGGCGCTGGGTAGTGGCATGGGAGTCGGCATTCGAAATGAAATGGAAAACGAAATACCCAATGAAATGAGAGATGACATGAGAGGCGGCATGGGACAAACCCTTTCATTAAGCCTTTCTGAAGTAACTGATCGCTGGCCTTTAATACGCTATCTCATGGATGATCCCATCTATCAACGTAAGTATGTTTCCTATGTGTCTGAAACAATCAATGATGCGTTTTCAGTTGTCAAAATACAAGTACGTTATCAGCAACTTCATGATCTTGTAAGACCTTATGTTGTGGGAGAACAAGGTGAAATTGCTGGTTATACATATCTTCAAAACAAAGAAGATTTTGACACTGCCTTAGATCAACTCATGAGCCATGTTGAACAACGCAAAGCAGATGTACTTGAATTTATTCAGACTCAATAAAGCGAAGAAAGGGGATGATACCTACCTTCCATTCCCTAATAGTCTCTGCGAAAATCTCATAGCCAATGCCAGCAATGTTAAGGTTGGCGGAATACCCGGAGATTCAGGAAAAATACTTGTATCACATACATAAAGTCCATCGTATTCAGTTTTGAACGACTTATCGACAACTTTTCCAATCGCCGCAGTGCCTCCGGGATGCCCACCAATCATTTCTACAACAGTGATATTTTTCGATGAAATGCCCGCTTTTTGTAAAATGTCTTTGGCAAGCTCTGTTCCTACTTTCATGTGGTGTTGATCGATCATTGTTAGTGGCTTGCATGTTTTTCCATTGGAGCGTATCCATCCATACGGGGTATCAGCCAATTTAACAAATAGACCTATGCCGCGTTTTATATAGGGTAAATCTTTCAAGTGATTTAAAAAGACTTGGTTGCGTAATGATGTCGCAATGGCGGCATACGAAGCTGAAATATTTGAAATAATAAATCCATGGGTTTCCTTAAATGATTCTATAGCATGAGTAAACGTCATTTCTTTCCATCCGCCATAAGATGCATCTTTTCCATAGCCGATTACAAGATTCATTGGATCAATAAAAAGTGAAAGCCCGGCATAATTGATACCAGAACGTAGTAAAATTTGAGCACTACCAATTCCACCGGCGCTTACAATAATATTCTGTGCATATAGTTTTTGATTATTTTCAAGTAATACACCAATAGCCCGCTGTTTATGAAACAAGACTTTTTTTACACCGATGCTGTGAATCAGCGTTGCATTATTTTGTAACGCCTCTTTTAAATAAGCGCGTGAAGTCCATTTGGCTTGATATTTACATCCTAACATACACCAGTCACATCCAATTTTACATTTATCTGGATTGATAAATTTTTCCTGAGGGATAAATGTCAGCCCCATCTTGTATGCAGCTTCTCGAAGACGATTTCCGCCTTCACAGTGATGAAAAAAACGTTCTGGCAATACAGAAACGCCAATTTCTTTTCGAATCGCTGTTACTTCAGGCATAAGATCCATACCCAACGCTTGCATGATATGGTTTGTCGGATTAAACACATTCGCATTATATACCATAGAACATCCACCAACTGTAATGGCCCGGCCAATATAAGTACCATCAATAGATTTTGATAAATAGCCGAATCCGTCTAAGATACGAATACCTAAAGGGAACCCAAGCGTATGTTCTGAGTGCCATTTACCTTTTTCAATGATTAGTACATTTTTTTTGGCTATTGCGAGTTCTCGGGCAATGGTTGCACCTGTAGGGCCTGTTCCAACAACAAGATATTCAACATTAGAATCTTGTAAACTATAAGAATTTTTTATCATGATAAACTCCATAGGTAACAAATAACAAGTAACATGTAACAAGTAACGAGTATGAAAGGCTGAGCATACCCTTTTTCACGAATCCTTTTTCACCCTTTCCCAGATGGTCAATCAAAGGCTTGTCATATTCATCAATTAACACAACAACAGGGATACCGCCAGTCTTATGATAAAGTGAAAGGATTAATTCTTTAAATTGGTTTTTAATTAAAGGGGCATCGGAGATAACACCATAATCTTCTGATATCTGTCAAACAGTTCCTTTCTTCCCTGAAATAGACATTTTAGCACTGAGACCGTCAAGGATTTACCAAAGCGTCGCGGACGGGACAAAAAATAAAATATGCCATCATCAATCATCCGAAAAATATGCCGTGTTTTATCTACATACAGATAACCACGTTCGCGAATAATTTCAAATGATGAGGTACTCACCGGTAGTTTGAGTAGTTTTAACATTAAACAAGTCCTTCATAACTTGAATATTGACTTTTTATACTCATTGCGTAATAACATCGCAATATTCTTCACTATCCTTAACTGCTTTCAGAAAAGTGCGATTGAACATGCGTAACAAGTCCTATCACATTTATTTATGGTTGTTCTTTCTGGTCTGTTCGATAACCATGCGCGTAGATGGGAATGAAATATCAAACAATATCCTGTCTGATAACCTTTCTAATGATGCATTAGATAGCGAGATACAACTTTTAAAAGCAGAGACCTATGTGTTTACCGCATCAAAAATTTGAGAATATAAAATCCTGATATTCTTTTTATGATTAATAATCAACCGGTAAATTCAAATTAAGTTAGAGACACAGGGGATTGCAGGTGATAGTATTCCATATGATTTTCCAATGCCGGGA
>PDZT01000469.1 GCA_002753105.1 Deltaproteobacteria bacterium YD0425bin50
CTGTTTTTGTTTTTATTGAGATTACTGATAGAGAAAAAAAGAAAAGGTCGGAAGAAAAAAAATCGATTTTTGTTACCCAACACGTCTTAGATGAAATGAAGCGAAAATCAATTCGGATTTTACTTGCAGAAGACAATAAAGTGAATCAAATGATCGCTTTAAAATATTTGAATAAATTTGGTTTAACAGCAGATGTTGTGGAAAATGGAAAAATGGTTCTATCTGCGCTTGAGAAGACCCTATATACTCTGGTATTAATGGATGTACAAATGCCAGAGATAGATGGAATCGAAACCACATATATTATTCGTAATCCATCATCCCATGTTCTCAATCATCACATCCCAATTATTGCGATGACAGCACATACAATGAAAGGGGATGAAAATCGCTGTATTGATGCAGGAATGAATGATTATGTCTCCAAGCCGATTAATCCCACAATATTTATTGATAAAATAGTAAGGTGGATAAAATAAGGATTTTCTATGGTAAAGCATGAAATCAATTCATCCGGTAATGATAATGAACTTCGGTTATTTATCGCAATGGTATTACCAGAATCAATCATTGCAGAGATTGCAGACATTCAACGTCAATTGAAACGATATCACCATGATATACGCTGGGTCCAACCTAAAAATATTCATTTAACGATAAAATTTTTAGGAGACGTCAATGTATCCAAAGTGGATAGCATTATTGATGCAATCAAGTGTTCTGTTGGATACATGTCCCCAATTCAGATTCAGGCAAAAGGAATAGGAATGTTTCCGGGATTAAAAAATCCAAAAGTGTTGTGGATTGGATTATCAGGTGATATTATTCAACTTAAGCAATACCATAATCGTTTAGAGGACTTGTTGGTTCCGCTGGGATTTGCAAAAGAAGACCGTCCATTTAAAGCCCATCTGACCATTGGGAGAATTAAAAATAAGATGCCTATCAACCAAGCACAAGATATATTAAGACAGTTTGAAACATATACATCACCTTTATTTCTGTTTGATCGTATAGTATTATTTAAAAGCGATTTAAGGCCTGAAGGTCCACTATATAAACCTATGGATGTTGCCACAATAGCATCTATTGAACATGACGATTTGGAAAATGAAAGGAAGAGGTGAGCGAATTATTATTATGGAAAATAAAGAATTGCTTATTAACCATCCATTTTTTTTTATTGATTTTTAGAAACAAATTATATAAGAAAATAAGACAGGGTAGATACGTTTAACGTATGTATTTGAAAATACATACAAAATCAAATTGTTTCGAATAATCTGTATTAACGAACATTCAACCAAAATCAATAACATAACTAGACGAGAATATATAATGATAAAAAAATACAATAATTTTTTAGTACTGTTTATTTTGTGTGCAATCGTTGTTAGTAATGGTTGCACATCTGTAAATACAAGTCAGATAAAGCCATCTTATTATCCCGACCAGCCAATTAATATAGATGATGATTTAGCAACGTCCTCCCTCCCCTCAATGAATTCTAAAAATGACCAACACATTTCTTCAACAATTGATTCAGATAGCACAACGGATGAAGAAATGGATACATATACCGAAGTCCCTCCAGATACTACAAAAAAAGAAATCAGTGAAAAAGAGTCATCCCGATTAATGACTATTCAAGCTGAATTGGATAGTGCTTTAAAAACATGTGAAACAGCACAAGAATTATGGGAAAAAGGAGATTTAGAAAACGCTATCCGTACATTGGATCAAGCGTTTATGACCATTATTAATTTAGATACGTTAGATATACCTAAATTTAACAAGCAAAAAGATGAATTACGTTTTATGATATCAAAGCGTATTCTCGAAATTCATGCTTCCCGTCATTTTGTCGTAAAGGGAAAATATAAAGCAATCCCAATTGTATTAAATAAAGATGTCCAATCTGAAATCGATAGATATTTAAATGGAGAAAGGGGTTATTTTCAAGAAGCATTGAACCGATCCGGACGATATCGGGCAATAATTGTTGAAGAATTAAAAAAAGCAGGAATCCCTGAGGAGCTTTCATGGTTACCGCTTATTGAGAGTGGTTTTAAACTCACTGCATTATCACCAGCAAGAGCACTTGGAATGTGGCAATTTATTCCCTCAACTGGATATAAATATGGTTTAAAAAGAGATCATTGGGTCGATGAACGTATTGATCCACTAAAAGCGACAAAAGCGGCCATTAGTTATTTATCTGAACTTCATGAAATCTTTGGAGATTGGTCAACAGTATTGGCAGCTTATAATTGTGGTGAATATAGAGTTCTTCGGGTAATTAGAGAACAAAATATCAATTATTTAGATAATTTTTGGGATTTATATAAACAACTTCCGAGAGAAACAGCTCGCTATGTTCCTCGTTTTTTTGCAGCGTTGACTATTGTGAATAATTTGAAAAAATATGGTTTCACGAGTGATCAGATAGCTACTCCCATTGAATACGAAGAGGTTTTAATTACAAAACAACTCACTCTTAAAGAGATTGGTGAGGCAATCGGAGTTGATTATCAAACATTAAAAGAACTCAATCCAGAATTGCGTTATCAAGTCTTACCTAAATATACTTATGCATTAAAAGTACCCAGTTCAAAAGCTGACTTATTGTTAGCCGTAATCGATGAACTTGATTCATCTCATCGTCAGTCGAATAGCAGTTACAGAAAATTTAATCAACGAACCATCCAACCCAAAAATAATCGAATTTCAGATCAACCCGCTTTTATAAATCATTTTGTTAAGTCAGGCGAAACGCTTTTTTCGATAGCTAAAAAATATGGAATAACTTTTGAACAAATTCAAAAAGCCAATACTATAAAAAAAGAAACCCTTGTTGAAGGTAGCCTTATTATTATTCCTAAGATAAACAAGAAGAACTATACAGATATACAACTTTCCGAAAAAAAACATGCAGTCAAACGCGGTGAAACGTTGTGGATTATTTCAAAACGTTACGGGACAACCCCTGATCAGCTAAAACGCTTGAATAATCTCACCTCTTCTTATGTACACTCTGGACAAATATTGTACGTACCTACAAAAATACAACAACCAATGATATCGAATATAAAAAATGTATATCAGGTTAAACATGGTGATAACCTTCGTAGTATAGCAATGCAGCATAATATGTCTTTAGACCGGTTTCTTGATCTAAATCAGTTAAGTAAACATAGTAGAATATATCCTGGTCAAACATTATATATCGAATAATCCGCATTTCTTCTTTTATTTTCATTA
>PDZT01000470.1 GCA_002753105.1 Deltaproteobacteria bacterium YD0425bin50
TTCATCCTATTCGGCAAGTAGGAAAAGGAAGCTATCATGAAAAAAGTGATATTAATATTGTTAAAACTTTTATTGGAGATGCTTTTTATGATTTAAAAATTTCTTTAATTAAAAAAAAGATAGCGAATTTGAACATATTATGAATCCCAGTCTGAAAGTCGGAAAATTATATAAACCGTTTATCGTTGCTGAAATGTCTGGTAATCATAATCATTCTCTTGAACGGGCGTTGCAAATTGTTGATGCTGCAGCTATATCAGGAGCTGACGCTATAAAACTTCAAACCTATACGGCAGACACCATGACTATCGATTCAAACAATAGAGACTTTATTATTCAAGATAAAGACAGTTTATGGTCTGGAAATACATTATATTCATTGTATAAAAAAGCTTATACACCATGGAAATGGCATAAAAAAATATTTGAAAGATGTAGAAAACGCGGAATTATCGGATTTAGTACTCCGTTCGATGAAAGCGCTGTGGATTTTTTGGAGACTCTTCAGGTTCCATTTTATAAGGTGGCATCATTTGAAAATAACTATTTGCAGTTAATAAAAAAAATTGCAAAGACAAAGAAACCAATAATAATTTCAACAGGAATGGCGACGTTGAGTCAAATTGCTGAAGCAGTAAATGTTGCTAGAAGGAACGGGTGTCAGCAAGTGGTTTTGCTTAAATGTACAAGTACGTATCCAGCATCACCAAAAGATTCAAACATAAAGACAATACCTTTTTTACGAAAACGATTCCATTGTGAAGTAGGGCTTTCTGATCATACAATGGGTATTGGTGTAGCTTTGGCGAGCATTGCAATGGGTGCAACAATAATTGAAAAACATTTAACATTAAATAGATCAGATGGAGGGGCGGATGCAATATTTTCTATAGAACCTATTGAGCTGAAGCAATTGGCTGAGGGATCAATATCGGCTTGGCAGTCACTTGGAAATGTAACCTACAAACCGACAGAAAGTGAAAATAGGTCAAAAATATTTCGCCGGTCAATATATATTATTAAAGATGTAAAAAAAGGGGATAAACTGTCAGTTGATACAGTGCGAATTATACGACCCGGATATGGAATGGAGCCAAGATTCTACGAGCAAATCTTAGGAAAAACTGCTTCCAAAAATATATTTAAGGGCACACCATTAAAACCTAACCTTATAAATAAATAATATGAAATCTTCAATCGCTATTATTCCAGCAAGAGGCGGAAGCAAGCGCATTCCAAGAAAAAATATAAAAAGTTTTCTAGGCAAACCGATAATTGCATATTCGATTGAAGCTGCTATAAAATCCAAGATTTTTCAGAAAGTCATGGTATCAACCGATGATAATCAAATTGCAGAAATTAGCAGGAAATACGGAGCGGATGTACCATTTTTACGGTCTAAAAAAAATTCTGATGACCATGCTGTAACTGCCGATGTCTTAGAAGAAGTGTTAAGAGAATATGAAAAAAGAGGTATTCAATATAGTTACATTTGTTGTATATATCCTACCTCTCCATTTACGACAACCAAGTTATTAAAGAAATCGAAAAAAATGCTAATCCAATCTCGCGTGGACTCTGTAATTCCGATCGTCCGATACTCTTATCCGATCCAACGTGCACTAAAGAAAGACCATGATGACATCATAGATTTCATAAATCCGGAAAATATTAATAAAAGATCACAAGATTTTACCCTTTCTTATCATGACGCGGGACAATTTTATTGGTTAAATGTCTTTCAATTTAAACGACAAAAAAGGTTATTTATGAATCGAACTCTTGGAATCGAACTATTTGAAGGTCAAGTTCAGGATATTGATGTAAAAGATGATTGGAATATAGCAGAAATGAAATATCGATTTTTTATAAATGAAAAAAATAAATAAAGATAGGTCTGTTTTAATCATCGGTGCCGGTAATATCGGTGCTTTTTATGATACTCCAAGATCATCGATAATATTATCTCACGCTCACGCAGTCACGAATCACTCCACTTGTAACCTTGTTGGATTTTTTGACATCGATCATAAGAAAGCAAAGCAAGCAGCATATATATGGGATACTGCATATTTTGGATCACTTGAACAAGCATTTTCACAAACTAAACCGGACATTGTCATAGTGGCTACCTCTGATAACAGCCATAGTAACGTTCTTCTTGATTTATCTAAATACCAGCCACTTGTAGTCATTGTTGAAAAGCCAATAGCAACATCGGTTGTTGACGGAGAAAAAATTATCAAGTTATTCGCACAAAAAAATATACCTTTACTAATCAACTATTCTAGACGGTTTATACCGGTATTCCAAAATTTAAAAAATCAAATTGATAAAGGCATATACGGAAAATTTTTAGGAGGGACTGGTATATATGGAAAGGGAATAATACATAATGGCTCCCACCTCATTGATTTATTATCATTTTTAGTTGGTGAATCAAAAGTATTTTCAGTATTTAATAGACAATTTGATTATTCTGACAATGATCCTTCAGTATCTTTTATTCTAAACGTTATAAATGATGTTAAATTTACGGTCCATAGCATTAATAGCAAATTGTATACAATTTTTGAATGTGACCTTTTTTTCGAAAGGAAACGTATAAGAATTCTCAATTCCGGTAATAACGTTGAATTATATGATGTTGTCTCAGACAAAATATATAAAAACTATAAAATTCTGGGAAAACCAAAAATTATCAATGTCACATTGCACAAGTCACTTTATTACTTATTAGATAATGCCTATCATATTTCCTTAAATAATAGAATTAAACCATTATGTTCCGGAGAGGAAGCTATTCATACGCTAAGAATCTGTCAGTCTATCCGTAATCTAAACTTACATGACTAAAACAATTCTCTTATTCTCACATGACCCGGGAGGTACGAATGTCATCGCCCCATTGGTAATGCCTTTTAAAAAAAAAGGATATAAGGTCCTTGTCTATGGAAAAGGCCCGTCACTAATGAAATATTCGGAGTTTTCAGTACAGGCTATAAATATTGATCAAGAAGTTAAAGAAAATTCGCTTCAAGATTATTTATTATTTATTAAGAAACTCAATCCGGATTATATAATTACCGGAACCAGCGGTAATGATTTTACTGAGCGTTACATTTGGAAGGTGTCCCGCGCATGTAATATTCCATCAATGGCAATTTTAGACCAATGGATGAATAACGGGATACGGTTTTCTAGATATGATATTAAAGGTACCTTATCCT
>PDZT01000471.1 GCA_002753105.1 Deltaproteobacteria bacterium YD0425bin50
AGAAGTATTTGGCAATACCCAAAATAGAAGGGTAGGTGGCTTTACATAATTTTTCATCAGACCCCACAGCTTTACCCATGATTTCAGGGTCTCCCGTAACATTCAAAATATCATCCACAACCTGAAAGGCTATGCCAATATGCTGTGCATAATCGGATAATGCATTAATTTGTTCAGGTGTTCCATTGCCAAGTACTGCACCTGTAAACACTGAAGCTTCGATAAGTGCTCCGGTTTTTAAACTGTGCATTGTTTCAAGTTCAGAAATGGTCAATGGTTTTTTCTCAGAAGCCAGATCGCGCATTTGCCCTTCAATCATTCCCTGATAGCCACATGCAGTCGCAATTTTGTAAATAACACGAAGTTGACGGTCTGCATTGAAATAAAATTGATCTTTTCGTGATGCCAGCAATTCAAATGCAAGTGTTAATAATCCATCACCGGCTAAAATTCCAGTAGATTCATCAAAGGCTGTGTGACAAGTGGGTTTTCCGCGACGCAAACTATCGTTATCCAATGCGGGAAGATCATCATGAATTAAGGAATAGGTGTGAATCATCTCAATGGCACAGGCGGCATTTAAACAGTTTTCTGTTGGACCATGAACAGCCTGACATGCAGCAATACACAAAATAGGACGCAATCGTTTCCCGCCAGCTTTAAGTGAGTAAGTCATCGCTTGGACAATACGAGCTGATGGTTCTTTTAGGTTATGTATGATTTGATCTAAATGCGTTTCAAATAAAAGACGACTTTCATGTAAATAGGATTGAATTTCAATAGTCATAAGCGTACTCTTTTATTAATGTTTTCGTTGAATGCATTGAACTGGCCTTGATCATCGTTTCGGCCAAACATGTAGGGGCGATGCTTGTCATCGCCCATTAATCAGGCGAACACAAGGTTCGCCCCTACAAAATCGAAAATCGAAAATTTACAGATTATCCTCAGTTAGAAATGATTTTTCTTCGATTTGACCATCCTGATGTTGAATCAATAAAGTTACTTTTTTCTGAATTTCATCTAGTTTTTGTTCACAAAACTGGGATAATTTCATACCATCTTCGAATTTTTTTAGCGCATTTTCAAGGGGTAGGGAACCAGATTCAAGTTCCTGTACAATTTGTTCCAATTGAGCCAATGAATCTTCAAATGTTTTTTTCGCCATGATCTGATATCCTTTCAACACAACAATATAGGGTTCCTTTTGCGAGAATAATCTCAAGTTTTTGCCCTTGGTTGACATCAATACTATCTGTTAAGACGTTAAGGTCTGGAATCGTTCTGGTAATGGAATAACCGCGTTCTAAGACAGCTTTTGGATTAAACGCAAGTAGTTTTGCATGAAGTTCTTTATGAGTTGCACGTTTTGTTTTGATGAGTTCAAGCATAAAAATATGTAATTTTTCAGTAAGCTGCTTTTGATTTATACTGATATGGCTTACTTGTCGTGAGGGATGATAATATAAAAGTGTTCTTTTTTTCCAAGACAATGTTTCGGTTTGCCGTTGAAGTAAACGCTGCATGATCATGTTCATACGGGAAACAGATTCATCGATACGGATTCTTAACGCTTCAATTCGTTTGTAAGGATGCACCAAGCGTTTTTGGTGTAACTGTAATCGATTTCTGAATTGGAACAGAATACGAGACATGTGGTTATCAAGTTTTCTCTTTAATTGAGCTAAACGAAATGATAACGCTTTTTTTTCAGGGATAGCCAGTTCACAAGCGGCTGTTGGGGTTGAAGCTCGTTTATCTGCAACAAAATCTGCTATGGTAAAATCAGTTTCATGACCAACCGCTGAAATAATTGGAATTGTTGATGCGTAAATGGCTCTTGCTACAATTTCAGTATTAAATGGATATAGGTTTTCTAAAGAACCGCCGCCTCTGGCAAGAATGGCTAAATCCGCTTGATTTAACTGATTCAGCAGTTCTATGGCCTGAGCAATTTCAATATCTGCGCCGTCGCCTTGAACTTTTACAGGTAAAACCTGAATATACAGATTCGGAAATCGTCTTAATGCAGTCTGGATCATGTCATGAATAACTGCACCTGAAGGTGATGTAATGAGACAAATTGTCTGAGGCAAAAAGGGCAGCTTTTTTTTGGTTTGGGTATTAAACAGACCTTCATCTGCTAGACGGGATTTTAATTGTTCATATGCCAATTGCATTGTGCCAATACCATACGGTTCAATATATTCAAAAATAACCTGATACGTTCCACGAGGTTCATATACATTCAATCGGCCTAAGCCATTAACAGATAAACCATCCTGAAGTTCAAATTTGAGATGAAGCGATTGATTGGAAAACATGACAGCATTGATTTGTGCGTTTGGGTCTTTTAAAGTAAAATAAAAATGACCTGATGTTGCTTTTCTTAAATTTGAAATTTCACCATTTACCCAAACAAATGGGAATTGCTCCTCAAGAAGACTTTTAATGTTACGTGTTAATTGAGATACGGAATAAATTTTTCGTTCCATGTTTTTTTTATTTCTTTGAATAGTTAGAACAACTGAGTTTTGAATAAGGAGCTATCTGATTTAATGTGAAATTTCAAACAAAAAAACGCTATTCATAGTGTCTGATAATTGATATTATGTAAACTTTTATTTGGGGTATTTTTTCATACTCATATTTTTTGTATTTCTTTCTTGTCCAAAATTCAATTCCATTGTAAATAAATTCTGAAAACTGAATAAATGAAATAATTAAGTAAATGTAAGGATAATAAGAATGTTACCTATTGTTGGAGAAAAAAAAATAACGAATTTATATGAAAAAGATTTTTATGCATGGACGTTGCTTAATGCTGAATTGCTCAAGCAAGGAAACATTTCTGAAATTGACATTGAACATATCATTGAGGAACTTGAAAGTATGGGAAAGTCAGAAAGACGGGAATTAACCAGTAGATTAATTGTTCTCATGATGCATTTACTGAAATGGAAATATCAGCCAGAACGTCGAGGTAACAGTTGGAGGCTAACAATTGAAGGCCAAAGAGAAGATTTATTGGAATTATTAAAAGATAGTCCGAGTCTTAAAAATGAAGTTGCTGTTAGACATGAAGATGCTTACCGGAGAGCGATCATTGACGCTGCAAAACAAACTGGTTTTTCTAAAAAAGCGTTCCCCTCATCCTGTCCGTTTTCAATTGATCAAATCCTTGATAGTGAATTTTGGCCTGATTAAAAAATCTTCCTCCGATATTTC
>PDZT01000472.1 GCA_002753105.1 Deltaproteobacteria bacterium YD0425bin50
TTTTTTGACTTTTATATGTTTTTCAGTATAAAGAAATTAAAAAATCTTATCAATGCACATAATGAATACTAAATCATCATATCAATACATTTTTGGTCCTGTGCCATCACGTAGGTTAGGTTTTTCACTAGGAATTGATATTATTCCTCATAAAACCTGTACGTTGGACTGTGTGTATTGTGAATGCGGTAAGACGACACATTTAACATGTAAACGGTCTCACTATATTCAATCTGAATTGGTTATTGAAGAACTCAATAATTATTTAGAAACAGATCCGCCTCATATCGACTATATTACGTTTTCTGGATCAGGCGAACCTACACTGAATGATCATATTGATGACATTGTTGATTTTATTAAATCCAATTATTCTCAGTATTCATTAGCATTATTGACCAATACTACACTTTTTTCAAATCGAAAACTATGGGAGCAAATCAAAAACATTGATGTGGTGATTGCTTCACTTGATGCGGGAAATGAATCTATATTTAAAAAAATTAATCGTCCTCATCCACAGATTCATTATCAGGAGATGGTTGATGGGTTGATTGAATTTCGAAATCAAGTCCATAAACAACTATGGATAGAATACTTTGTTGTACCGGAACTCAATGATACTGAAGAAGATATGCTGCAATTCAGAGAGATAACTCAACGTATTCACCCAGATAAAATTCAGTTAAATTCTTTGGATCGTCCTGGGACTGAATCGTGGGTACAGCCTGTAAGTAAAGAGAAGCTTGCTTATTTGGCAAGGTATTTAGATCAGGCTGAAGTCATCCATGAGTTTAAAGCACCAGATTTTCAAAATTCAGTAATTCAACCATATACAAACCGAATTCTTAGTCTTCTTGAGCGTAGGCCATGTACACTGGAAGATATATCAGCAAGTTTACATATATCTTTAGATCAGGTTAAGGAGTATCTACATGATATGATACAGCACCGTATTATTGAAACAAAGGATATGTCACGAGGTATTTTTTATTTTGTCAATAAATAAATAGTGTATTTATACCTAAAATTATTCTTTTTTTTCCGATAGGTACCATCATTTAAAGAGGAGGTTTTTTATGCCTGTTTTTGTTTATAATGCCCAAAATAAGCGAGGTCATACTGTTAAAGGTGAAGTTGAGGCAAGCAATGCAGATATCGCAAAATCGCAGTTGCAAAAAAGATTCACAACTGTTGTAAGTGTTAAGCCAAAACCCAAGGATATTTTTGATGGTATTGCTTTTTTTCAACCCAAAGTCACTGAAGAAGATATCATTATTTTTTCCCGTCAGTTTTCAACCATGATTGACGCTGGTCTCCCAATTATACAGTGTCTTGATATTTTGTATTCGCAACAGGAAAACCCCACGTTTAAAAAAATCATTAAACAGATTAAAGATTCTGTAGAAAGTGGTGAAACGTTTGCTGAATCTTTAAAGAAGTATCCAGAAATTTTTGATACACTTTTTGTGAATATGATTGCTGCAGGAGAAATCGGTGGTATTTTAGATGTCATTTTACAACGACTCTCAGCATACATGGAAAAAATGTCAAAATTAAAAAAACAGGTTAAAGGTGCAATGACCTATCCAATCGTTACACTTGTCATTGCCGCGGTTGTTGTTGGCGTTATTTTAGTTTTTGTAATTCCTACATTTGAAAAAATGTTTGCTGAAATGGGTGGATCATTGCCTTTACCAACGAAATTAGTCATTGACATGAGTAATTTTGTAATAGGTAATCTAATTTACATTATTGGATCAATTGCACTATTTATTTACGCATTTAAACGATTTTATAAACTTGAAAGAGGCAGGTACATCATGGATAGCCTTTTCTTAAAGCTTCCAATTTTTGGACCTCTTATTCGTAAAGTGGCCGTATCCAAATTTACTCGTACTATGGGAACAATGCTTTCAAGTGGTGTGTCGATTTTAGAAGCGCTTGATATTGTAGCCAAAACTGCAGGAAATAAAATTATCGAAGAATCTATTTATGATACACGTTCAGCTATTTCAGAAGGACGTACTATGGCTGATCCTTTAATCGAAAGCAATGTATTTCCCTCAATGGTATGTTCTATGATTGCAGTTGGAGAATCTACTGGTGCACTTGATATTATGCTAGGAAAAATTGCTGATTTTTATGATGATGAAGTTGACCAGGCCGTTGAAAACCTAACCGCAATGATCGAACCATTTATGCTTGTCTTTTTGGGTGTTGTCGTTGGTGGTTTGGTTATATCAATGTATTTACCAATTTTTTCAATGGCTGCAAACTTTTAAAAAAAAAACAAAAAAACTGCCCCATGTGTGAATTTGTGTATGTTAAACTGATTTAATTTTAAAACACGGAGGTGACAGATGGCCTTCTTTACACTTGGGGCAACGTCCGGGTCGGGTAAATCGATTGCGATCCTTAAAAACAAAATCACAACGCAGACATTGTGCTGGTGTGATATGTAATTTTTTCTTTTGTGCTTTTAATGAACGCTGGATATGGGTAAGGTGAGTATGAACCTCTTTTTCACTTATCTTTAGCCGCTTTGATAACCCCTTAGGGTCCATTTCCTGTTCTTCAAGTATTTCAATAAGATATTGTCGTATTGTTTTCATAAAAAGTGTTGAGTTGTGAGTGAATGCTGAAATGGTACATTAACTTCCATATGAATCTGCTGTTGATCCATGTTCATCAAATCAATACCATTGGCAAACAACAAGTGATTCGAAAAAGAATAAATAGTCTTATTATAGAGTTTATCACCAACTATTGGACATCCTATACTGGCAAGATGAACACGAATTTGATGTCGCCTGCCTTTTTTTATCCTTATTTTGATTAAAGCATATCCGCAATTGCTTTCAATGACTTCCCATGATGTTTGAGCAGACTGCTTTCGCCCCCGGTACTGAATATTATCATGAGTTACGGCAACCATCTTTTTAGTATTACGTGGATGATGAGCAATGGGTGTATAGATAACCCCTTTTTTTACAGTTGGGCATCCTTGAACGAGTGCAGTATAACTCTTTTCAATTTTTTCTTCTTTCATTAACTGGGAATAATATGAAAATGCCTGCTGATTTTTGGCAAATAAAACAATACCGCCAGTGTCATTGTCAAGACGGTTGAGCAATCCTCCTTCATGCGCATGAAAACCAGTGACTTCTGCTAATTCTGGAAAATCATAAAAGACCAGTTCGCATAAATTGTGTTGTTTACCA
>PDZT01000473.1 GCA_002753105.1 Deltaproteobacteria bacterium YD0425bin50
TTGGAATCATGACTTCTATTGATGAAGATTTCTGAAATAGAAGTCTTTTAATTTTCAGAGACTACGATGAAATTTTTATTGGTTTTACTTGGTGGCGGTATTGGTTCTGTAAGCAGGTATGGCGTATCATTGATTGCTGTTAAGCTTTTAGGAACGCGTTTTCCATGGGGAACACTTATTGTTAACTTAACAGGGTGTTTCCTGATTGGTATTTGTTTTGCTCTAGCTGAACGCGTTACATGGTTTAATGCATCTGCTCGTCTATTTATGATGACTGGATTTTTAGGCGGTTTGACTACGTTTTCAACTTTTGCATTAGAAACTGTTGTTGCAGAGCGTAAAGGCACAGACCCAGTATCGCTTGCTAATTTTTTTGCCAACAATGTCATTGGTATGATTATGGTACTGGCGGGTATATGGTTAATTCAATGGATTATTAAAGGGAGGTCATAAGCAATGACATTGAAATATCATATGATCGATATTTATACCAGCGAAGAAGTAAAATATCAGGGTTCGACATTATATGAAGAAGTAGTTCAGTATATTCATGGATTAAAGATTGCCTCGAGATGTTTGGTCACCAGAGGAATTGAGGCTTCTTATGAAAATGGGGAAATATCTACTCAGCGGATTTTAGACATCTCATTAACTATGCCAATCCAGATAAAAATTATTTTGCCGTCAGCACAACTGGATGTGGTTCTTCCAACACTTGAAAAGATGATCAGTGAAGGGATTATGGAACTTCGTGAAATGAATGTCTTTTGCCATAAAACTCAAAAAAGGCTCATTCCAAGACATCTTAAAGTAAAAGATATTATGACATTTCACCCGAAATCTGTTGAATTAAATACACCCGTAAACGAAATCGTTACGCTGTTGCTATCTTCAACGTTTAGAGGCGTTCCAGTGGTTGATACCCATAATAAACCGGTAGGGTTGATTTCACAGGGTGATCTTATTTATCGCGCTGAAATGCCAGTCAGATTAGGAATTTTAGCAGAAGCAGATCAGGAAAATCGGGATACTGTTGTTTCTAAACTGTCACATAAAACTGCCCAAACTATTATGAGTAGTCCACCTGTGGTCATTCATGAAAATGCCAAGATATCAGAAGCAGTTCATTTGATGTTGACTAAAACCCTCAAACGATTACCTGTCATCAATGATCAGGGAACACTTACGGGTATGCTGTCCCGCATAGATATTTTTCGCACCATTACCAATGAAACACCCGATTGGAATGCCATCAGGAAGCAAAATATTTTTGTAGGCGATCTTAGGTTGGTATCTGATGTGATGCGTCGGGATACGAATACAGTTTCGCCGGATACGCCTGTTGAAGAAGTGTTGCGTATTATAGACTCCAATGATATTCAGAGAGTTGCGGTTGTTCAAACAGATGGGTATTTTTTAGGGATGATTTCAGATAAAGACTTGCTTGCCGCATTTTATGAGCATCGTGAAGGCATTTGGAATTATCTGACCAGCAAATTTTTTTTGGGTGAAAAAGACAGATTAAACGAAGAACTCAGAAAGCATTTAAGTAAGAAAAACGCTTCTGAAGTCATGATATCCAATCCGATCAGTATTCTTGAGACTTCAACCATTGATGAAGCGATACGGCTAATGACAGAAAAAAAGATCAAGCGATTACCAGTCCTTGATGCTGAAGGAAAATTTAAAGGGATGATCAGCAGAGAATCATTGCTTCGGACAGGATTTTTTATTTCCTAAGTTTTTGTGAGGTCATTTATGGATTTTCTGAATATGTATTTTCCAGTTTCTGGCGTGAAAACATGGGTATTTTTACCACCGCTCGTTGCACTAGTCGTATCCTTTTTTACCTCTATGGGCGGTGTATCAGGGGCTTTTCTTTTACTGCCCTTTCAGGTCAGTTTTTTACACTATACGTCTCCGTCTGTCAGCGGCACGAATTTTATTTATAATATTGTGGCCATTCCAAGTGGCATTTACCGCTATTTAAAAGAAGGCAGAATGGCGTGGCCTTTAGCATGGATTATTAGTATCGGAACGTTGCCCGGTGTATTTATTGGATATTATATCCGCATTTATTACCTTCCAGATCCAAGCACTTTTAAATTGTTTGTTGGTTGTGTGTTGATGTATATTGGCATCCGTCTGCTTTATGAAATGACAGAACGTTCAAAACGTGGAAAAAAAGAAATGAAGGCGCTTGATGACAAATTCAATGAACATGTCAAACAGGTCAAACAATCTCAGGCAGCACTTATTTCATCAGGACTTCCATCGGATGCTGTTGTAAAAACTGTATCAGTTTCCATATCCAAAGTCGTTTATGAATTTTGGGGACAGCCATTTTCATTCAGCACCCTAGGCATGTTTTCGCTTGCATTGATTGTCGGCATTATTGGAGGCGCTTATGGAATTGGAGGCGGTGCTATTATTGCTCCATTTTGCGTTGCTGTATTCCACCTCCCAGTATATACGGTAGCTGGAGCCGCTCTGATAGGAACGTTTCTAACATCGATTTTAGGTGTTGTTTTTTATGCTTTTGTTCCAATAAAATCTGGTATATCAGCTTCTCCAGATTTTCTTCTGGGATTTTTATTTGGAATAGGTGGATTTATCGGTATATATCTTGGTGCCAGATGTCAGAAATATGTACCGCAAAACTATATCAAACTGATACTCGGAATACTCATTGTTTATCTATCATTAAAATATATTATCCAGTATTTTTAAAAAAGGATTCGCTTTATGAGGTATTCTTATTTTGTAATCCCAATCATTTTAGTAGTTGGCATTGGACTGTGGCCTAATCCTTTTTTATTTGCAGGAAACAAACCCACATCATCTAAAGAGTATGCTGCAAAACTGATTACAATAACAGGAAAAGTCGAGTATCAGGATCAGGAAACGCCTACATGGAAACCTGTAGCCATCAATCAATTTTTTTTTCATGGATCAAAGCTGCGAACAAGTGCTCACAGTCGAGCATCCCTACTCATGGCAGATGAATCTTTAATTCACATTAATAAGGATACCGTTTTTGAATTTCAAAAAATTGCATCGACTGCAGGCTGGCTATCCTTCAGAGAACGTCTTGCATCTGCATTAAATCAATCTATTTACCGTATCGAACGAGGGGAAATATGGCTTCGTAATCAAAATCAAAATATACAGATGCAAATACAAAGTCCAAGTATAACCGCAAGTATTCGTGGAACAGAAAT
>PDZT01000474.1 GCA_002753105.1 Deltaproteobacteria bacterium YD0425bin50
GAGCTATGGATTATGTTTTTGAAATTCTCATAATGTAATTCGTTTGAGTTGTCAATATTGAATGCCGATATCAGCTATTCCGAACGGAAATAAAAAATCATTTTTGGTCGATAATTCTAACTAATTGACTTGTAGCTATAATATAGTTATAACAAAAAAAAACAGGAGGTTATTATGAGCGAATCGATTATTCGATCAAGAATTGATCCGAACATTAAAAATGAGGCGGCTAAAATTTTAAAAACTATGGGCTTAACAATGAGTGATGCAATACGTCTGTTTCTATATCAAGTTATTGCGAAGAAAGCATTGCCGTTTCCTGTAGAAATAGCTAATGCTATTACGATCGAAGCAATGGAGGCAGTTAGAGATGGTAAAGGTTTAGAACCAACTAGTCTTGAAGAAATTAAAAAGAATTGGAACGATGCGAAAAATAATTCAACAGACTCAGTTTAAAAAAGACTTAAAAAAGATTTCACGATCAGGATGTTACCAAATTGATGATCTGTTTTCGATTATTGAGAAGTTAATTCATGATAAACCACTTGATACGAAACACAACAATCATAACCTTACTGGAGATTGGAATGATTACAGCGAATGCCACATAAAACCAGATTGGCTTCTAATATATAAGCTTGAACCTGAAAAAGTGATTTTAGTCAGAACAGGATCACATAGCGAACTATTTTAATAGATACGAATTTTTCTTGAAAATGGAAAAATGCTTTGATAGCTACTGTTCATGTGAATTTGAAATACATCCCCCTTTACAAACATAATTAGGTAAGAGTATATGAAAATACGAGTTGGTATTGTCGGTGGCACGGGATATACAGGTGCTGAATTGGTTAGGATTTTGTCTCGACATCCGAATGTTTCTGTTGATGTGATTACAGCAAGACAATTTGCAAATTCACGGTTTAGTGATATTTTCCCATCTATGGTAACAATTTTTGATTCGAAATGTGAATCGTTTGAATTGGATTCATTTTGTCAACGGGTAGATATTGCTTTTGTGGCGTTGCCTCACAAGGTGTCTATGGAATTTGTTCCGAATATTATACGGAATGGGCTTAAGGTGATAGACTTATCTGCTGATTTTCGGTTTCGGGATGTAACACGATATGAATCTGTATATCATCCTCATAGTGCGCCAGAACTGATTCAACAATCTGTTTATGGATTATCAGAAATTTATCGGGAACAAATCAAATCATCTATGCTTATAGGCAATCCGGGATGTTATCCAACCAGTGTTCTTTTACCACTTATTCCATTGCTAAAAGAAAAACAAATTCATTCCGCAGGTATTATTGTCGATTCAAAATCAGGTGTGAGTGGGGCTGGAAGGTCCCCTTCTTTAAAAACCCTTTTTGGTGAAGTCAATGACAATTTCAAGGCCTATCAGGTAACAGGACATAGACATCGCCCGGAAATGGAAGAACAATTAAGCATTGCTCATGGAAATCCAGTTCGCATCACGTTTGTCCCTCATTTGCTGCCTGTTAATCGGGGTATTTTAACGACTATTTATGCGTCGGCTCAAGAGGGAACAACCTATGATTCTCTAAAGAAGTGCATGGCCAAGTATTATTCAGGATGTCCTTTTGTTCGTGTATTACCTCAACAACATTTACCCGCACTTTCTTATGTTCGCGGCACCAATTTATGTGATATCTGGTTTACGTTAGAGCCTGAATTAAATAGGGTGATCATTATATCGGCAATTGATAATCTTGTTAAGGGCGCAGCAGGTCAAGCAGTACAAAATATGAATATTATGATGGGGTTGTCGGAAACAACAGGTTTAGAGACAACACCATCGTGTGTATAGGCAGTGAACATTAACGTTTAACATTTAACATTTTTTTGGGAGGATTACATTGAAACAAAAAAGCTTTATCATCTTAACAGTTATGGCAATGGTGTGTCTTTTGATTAACAGTCCAGTATTCTCAAAAGACATTAAAGTTGGTGCTGCTTTTTCCATCACCGGTCCCGCTTCTTTTCTTGGTGAACCTGAACGAAAGACTGCAGAAATGATTGTTGAAGAAATCAACAATTCAGGTGGAATTAATGGTAATAAAATTAAATTGTTTGTTGAAGATACTCAAGGAGATAACACCCGGGCAGTCATGGCATTTAAAAAATTAATCGAGAAATATCAGGTATGTGGCATCGTTGGTACTTCACGCAGTGGTACATCCATGGCAGTTATTCCTATAGTACAGGCAGCTAAAATTCCAATGCTTTCATGTGCGGCTGCCGAACAGATCGTAACTCCAATCGCAGATCGCTCATGGGTTTTTAAAACCCCCCAAAACGATAGCGATGCAGTTCGACGCATTTATGATCACATCGTTTCAAAGGGAATAAAAGACATTGCCATTATTACCGGAACATCAGGATTTGGAACCGCAGGTCGCGAGCAGCTTAAAAATTTATCTAAAGAATATGGGTTAAACATTGTGGCTGACGAAACATTCAATCCAACGGATACGGATATGCAAGCCCAACTTGTTAAAATCCGGAATACATCAGCGAAAGCACTTATCAACTGGGAAATTGTTCCCGCTCAATCCATTATTCCTCAAAATATGAAACAGCTTAAAATCGAAATGCCCTTATACCAAAGTCATGGATTTGGTAATATCAAGTATGTTAAGGCTGCAGGAGTGGCTGCTGAAGGAATTATCTTTCCTGCTGGCCGATTGCTGGCTGTAGATTCTCTTCCTGATGATCATCCTCAAAAAAGCGTACTTTTGGACTACAAAAAAAAGTATGAAGAAAAATTCAAGGAAGATGTTAGCACTTTTGGAGGACATGCTTATGATGGTATGCATTTAATTGCCAATGCGTTAAAACAAGTGGGTGATGATCCTGCAAAAATGCGGGATTACTTAGAGACAGCAAAATTTGTGGGTACTGGCGGATCATTTGCGTTTTCACCAAAAGATCATTGTGGCTTGGATAAAACAGCATTTGAAATGCTTACTGTAAAAGATGGAAAATTTGTCGTTCTAAAAGAATAACTGTTGACGAACATTATTTTTAAACTATCGTTTCCAATTGTACATACATACACGGAAACGATAGTTTTTTTTTAATAATAAAACATATGAACTTTAAATTATGGTTGTATAGATTATTGGTTTTTGGCTTAGTTCATTTAATGTGGGTGGATACGCTTGTTTGCATGGAACTATCTGCTTTTTA
>PDZT01000475.1 GCA_002753105.1 Deltaproteobacteria bacterium YD0425bin50
TTTTTTTTTTTTTTCCCTATAGCTGCTGTCATCCATCCAGAAACGCTATTGATAACTCCATCAAAATGTTCAATATAGGGTTTAATATCTAAAAGGGGGGTTTCATCAAGAACATCAACACCTTTAATGGTAAGTATTGCTCCTTCTATTTTTACCAATTGAACTATGGACAATCCGATATGATTCGGTCTTAACGGTGAGCGTGTCGCGAACACCCCGCGTTCGTGAGTATCCATAAAAGGCGTTACCGTGAGACAGGTTCGCTTTGCTTTATGAAAAAGATAGATCAGATAAATATGGCTAAATCCATTCAAATCGTTAAGCCCTTCAACATAAAGCTCGTTTATATGCACGGTTCCTTCAATATTTTCTGCACCTTTAGGCTGTATCGGCATGTTTTCGATATCCGTAAAAGGTGAATGAATCATACCTATGATTTCCAATTCACTTGTCCCTTTTTTAAAATTAATTTTTCAGAATGCTTTGAATCATCTGCGTAAGCTCTTCAGCATCTGGAGGTTTTTCAATATATGCATTGGGCGACATGATCGCATCCTCCATTGTAAAATTCATCATCCGCAGGTAATGATAAAATGTTTTTTTCGCAATAGCCGACAACATAATAATAGGTGTATCTTTTAAGTTCGGATCAGTTCGGATATGCTGATACATCTGAATTCCGCCTTCACCCGGCATCATTATATCCATAATCACAAGGTCAGGCTTAACTTCTTGCGCTTTTAGCATTCCTTCTTTTCCATTTTTAGCAAGCACAGGATCATATCCATTTACTTTAGTCAACGTGGACAAAAAAATTCTGATATCCACTTCGTCATCAACAATGAGAATTGACTTTTTCTTCATATAAGAAAAATTCCATATTATAGCTTATAGCTTTTCAGAAAAGAATTTTGGGAAGGCAGCAGTGAGGAAGGCGTATACTTAATACGTCGACGACCGATAACGCACCCAAAAACTTTTATGGAAAGCTATATTTATTGAGTTACTGTACTTTATCAGGATGATTGACGCTTGCAACCGGGCAGGCAGAGCGTAATACGACCTGTTCTACAGTGCTGCCAAGCAGCGCCTTTTCGGGATCCATTTCTTTAGTATGATGAGCCATGATAATTAAATCAGCATTGCGTTCTCTTGAAAATTTCAGAATTTCCACATAGGGTATCCCTTCCCATACCTGAATATCAAAATTGTCAAAATCTTCCATTTTAGATGCATACAGTTCTTTCATTTTTTGTTTGGCCTCTTTAATTTTTCCCTCGATTTCAAGCTGATTCGGTGTTTGTCCGGCATAGTCAATACTCAAATCCACAGTATGAAAAAGATGAATTTTACAGCCAATTTCCTGAGCTATTTTATAGGCAAACAAAAATGCAGAATAGGATGCTTTAGAAAAATCGGTACAAAAAACAATATTCGAAAAATACCAAAAGCATGTGGTGCATGGACGGCTGATAATTAAAACTGGGCATCTTGCACTTTTGGCAACCTGCTGCATGGTACTGCCAACAATACTGCGGAACCGTGAAGCGCCGACTTCTTCATCCTGACGGGTATGAGCGCCCATCACAATAAGATCGATGCTCTCTTTTCTGGCTTTTCTTAAAATTTCTGTATGCGGAATACCTACTAAGGATTCAATCTGGCAGCTTTTAGCTTCAGCAAGCTGTTTGCTATATGTATTCTGAATTTCATCTCTGACCCAATCTGTATAGTCTTTATCATTCATCACTTGCTCACCGGTTCTGATATCAACCATAAAAGGACTGAATCCATGACTTGGAATCCCCATCACATGAA
Source organism: Deltaproteobacteria bacterium YD0425bin50 (assembly GCA_002753105.1). Taxonomy (GTDB): domain Bacteria; phylum Desulfobacterota; class Desulfobacteria; order Desulfobacterales; family YD0425bin50; genus YD0425bin50. The sequence goes on from PDZT01000475.1 coordinate 1,819, forward strand.
AAACAAAGAGCTGGGAATTATATTTTTTGGCAAGATCAAAGGCTATATGAGCCGCATGATCACAGGTTGGAGACGCTGTTGTTGCAAATAAAATTTTTTCAAACATGTATCTACCTCCTTAATGAACATTCTAAAGAACCGATGTTAAAACTAAGCTCCCATGCAATACCATCAATAAATTCAAATAAATTAAAAACCGTATCAAACTCAAACTGATCTACTTTGTCTCCAAAAATAATATGCTTTAACTTTCCTAGTGTTACAGGCATATCTAAGAGTTGATTCAACTGATAGTGTTTTAATTCTAATGAATTTTTCTTAGAAATACCATGAAGTGAATTATAGATTTCAAGTCTAGGTTCTCCCGGAAAGCCTATCATCTCAATAATTTTAGAAAATTCAAGGTAATCGAGACTATCGCAACTACATCCTGATGATGCAGATTGACCATATTCTTTAAAAAAACCCGGGGAAAAAAAGTTTAATTTTTTAAATACAGGATAATTGTCAAGCATTTTAAAATAAGCTCTTAGCGTATAGCCCTCTTCAAGATGTATCTTATACGGAAGCATTCCGACAGGTTCATTCTCTAATATATTTTTATCATGAATGATCCATCCATCCTGTTTTAAAAGAATACTATTCATCGCTTTTATCCTGATTCTGCTGATTATTAGGGTTGTTTTTATTATTCCGTATTGCACCCAGTATGCCATGAATATAAAAATAAAAACGGTTGAATTTTAGCAAGGTGAATACATCAAATAAAAAAATAGCTATAAAGAAACTGTTGAATTGATGCAACACATATTGAAAAATTTTAGCAATGGCTGAACACTTTTTTGCAACATGATGTTGCATACCGTTGCATGACTTCATGATTGCATTATGCAATGTTATATGATGCATAATGCAATTTTGTCTTTATTAGACTTGATCTATTTATAATTATAACTTTTTGAATTAACACTATTTTTTAGGTTGGCATAAGCTATGCTTTATAGTTTAGTAACGGCTGATATGGCTGGGTTAAATTGGGGTAGTGATTATCATATTTAATTTCTAAATCATAAGGAGGTTATTATGCCTAGAGGAGACGGAACTGGACCTATGGGACAAGGCCCGATGTCGGGAAAAGGTTTTGGAAATTGCTCTGGATACCAAGCACGAGGTTTTGGCAGAGGTGCCGGGTATGGTAAAGGTTTTGGTTATGGTTTTTGCAACAGAGCAGGTTTTTTTTCTGTGCCTAGTTCAGAAAGAGAAACTATCGTCTTACAAGAAGAATCAGAACTATTGCAAAATCGGTTGAACAATATCAAAATGCGGCTTGATGAATTGGGAAAACCAAAAAGCTAAAGGTTATAAAAATCATCATGCACACCGGGGGTAACAGGTAGG
>PDZT01000476.1 GCA_002753105.1 Deltaproteobacteria bacterium YD0425bin50
AAAATAAATGCCAAACAAAACTAAAATCTAACCATAATAGAAAAGAAAACATTTAATAGTTTAGTTCAAAAATGTTTCAAAGGTGATTGCCCTGTTGATAATTGGTATCGAATCCAATCTGGTGAATTTGTAGCTAAAGCAGGTTGTAGTGGTTTAAATAAACAAGGAGCTTTTTACGCTGGACCGCATTTACATTTTGAATTGAATGTAGGAAAATATTGTGGGAGAGTTGACCCTTATGATTTGTATAAAACAAGACCAAGTTATCCTCAACCATACTCAACAACTCAAGTGGAATGTGGAAGTGAAAATCTCTGGTTAGATTCTAATTGTGGTTGTAAATAAATTTGTTATTTTGATGTATTACACAAGTAATGCTAAGATATATAATCCAAATAAGATATCTCAGCATTACTTGTTTGTTATAACAATAAGGTTAAATTGGAACAAGATGAAAAATACAAGAGATAAACAAGAAGAATGGCTAAAACAATCTAATTATGATATAGATACTGCTGATATTATGTATACTAGTGGACGTTATTTCTATGCTGTTTTTATGTGTCATTTAGCAATCGAAAAAGCTCTAAAAGGTTTATATTATAAGGAATTAAATGAAGTTCCACCCAAAACACATAATTTACTGTATTTATTAACTAAAGTTGGAAAGAAGCCTGATGAAGGCTTAGAGAAATTTATTACGAAACTGAATACCGCTAGTGTTGCGACACGTTATCCTGATGATCTTGAAAAAATACAATCCGCATATACTGAAAAAATTACGAAAGAAATGATTACTAAAACTAAGGATGTTTTGAAATGGGTCAAGACACAGTTTTGAAAACGATTCGACAATTTAAGAGAGCATTAGAGGCAATTAACATAAAAGTTGAACAACTCATTTTATTTGGCTCTCATGCAAGTGGAACAGCCAGAGAAGATAGTGATATTGACATAGTCGTAATTTCAGATAGTTTTTCTAATAAGAATTATTGGGAACGTATTGATATTTTAACAGAAGCCATTTACAAAGTTTTTGCTCCGATTGATGCATCTGCATTTACACCTGAAGAATGGAAAACTGAGAAATCTTTAATTGTTGATTATGCTAAAAATGGCCTCCTTGTATTTTAAAAGAAAAGTCTGAGGCTAAAGTGTTTGAATTGAGCATTAGAGAGAGAAAATTGCGGACGAACCGCCGCCAAATGCAACGGATGCGTGCTAAACGCACGCACCGCTGATTTGGGACGTTATCGCTCCGAGCACAGATATAGAGTGACAAGAGATTTGAGCTCATGAGAAATATAAATACAAGCTCGAACAAATATTGTACTCGGATAAAAAGAATAGACTCTCGCTAATCCCTCGCACATTTTTAATTATTATAATAATATCAATATGTTTAGCGTTTTATAAAAAACTTTATACCCGCCCTATACCAGTTTTTGAAATTATGGATAAATATAATTAAGAGAAATTAAGTGATCAACAAAAGAAAAATTCATTCTATTTCAGGATCATAAAAAACTGTCTTTAAAAGTTTTAATAAACAAATAATATCCTCCCTTGTGATCTCACAATAAATAAAATTAGTGCAATCATCACAAGAAAAGTCATACTGATTTATAAACTTTGTTAGACAATTACTATAATGTTTACAGTCTGGTTTTCTTATATTCACTTATATTATTATTCGTTTTAAAAATTTGCTTAACTTGATCTGTATTACACTTAACCTGCTCGAATTTCTCTGGTGATTCTTTCTTAATACGTGCTGCGTCATTTACATACGTTCTGTTTGTGTTGAATAGCGTTGCTACTTTGGTTGGCGTGCTATTGGCGTTTGGGTTTCGTTCCAGATGTAACAATTTTTTGTTACATCTGGTTTTGTCTGCATTATCATTACAAACCATTTTTTCACTTATTTTTTCACGTCTATATTTCTCAACAGATACCAATAAATATACCGCTTGCAAGTATAACATAATCAGTATCTACAAGCTTGTTAGCTCGTTATTAACTTTATTTCGAGTTCGTAATAATTTTGTTTTCAATTCTTTTTTCTTTTTTGAAAACAATATCGGATATGGTTTCATTTTTGAAATCATTTTTATTTATATAAAACCTACAGTTTAAACAAGTAAGCCTTCGATCTATCGAACATGTTTTGTAATGGCGGCAACTACAATTTCGTAGCTGCTTCATCACTCTTGGCAGAATTTCCCCGATGCTTTCCATTGTCTTCTTTTAATCGCTCCAAATATCCATCAATAGCCGTTGTATTCGGCTTTTCTGTCATTTTATCTACTGTTTGAACTTGTTTGGCCATCATAGTCAATAAATCAATCGGTATGTCGTGTTTCAGGCCTGTTTCAAGAATATCAAAAATTTTATCGTTTCCTCGAAACATTATCCTTGCAATATTAACCGCCGCCTGCTCTCGTTTTTCATTTATTAGCTTTTGCGATATTTTTGGCCTGATATTCAGTGAGGCCATTGCTCGTTTCAGGGAATCAACAGGAGATATTTTTTCTTTAATCATAAGACCCGCTGCTTTATCGATAATTTGCTCTTGTTCTTCTGCTGTAAAAGTCATATTTATATTCCACCACCTATTAGTTTGCATGCGTTTTCAAGGATATAATTTATTTCCGTCATTAATAGTTCTTTACATTTAAAATCGTTGCTCTCGGATGCTAATAAACTGCTTAACCTGTCTGGTAGAGATAAAAATTGATCTCGGATAATTCTTCCGGCTTTGAATCCTTCCATCTCAACTTCTGACTTTGGTATGAGTTCACCCTTTTCTTGTTGTGCTCGCAATTCTTCACGGATTGTCTTGGCCACCCAAAACGACTTCTTAACGTCAAGAAGCGATTCTTTTGATCTCAGGATATTATCACGCCACCAATCAAAGACCTTTTTAAGATCATAGTCCCCACGTCCACGTTTTGGACATCCTGCATCAATCCATTTCTGAATGTTTCTTTCGGATACATTAAAAAAATTTGCTATCTCTGTTAGTTTCATTGTGTATTTTGAACTCGAGTTATAGGTTAGACACTACAAAAAAATAGCGCCCTGCGGCGGCGTATAGTTTTTATATATCAGGTAGTACCTTTTGACACCAGCCAGCACAGACACAATAAAGTTGTGTAACTCTTGTTTAACTTTTGTTTAACCAGTTGTTTAATTTTGTTGTGTAACTCTTGT
>PDZT01000477.1 GCA_002753105.1 Deltaproteobacteria bacterium YD0425bin50
AATAAAATAAATGGAATATGCGCCATTCATACTGAATAACGCCAATGAGATAATGAACTGTTTAGATGTTGGGCTGATTATTGTCGATATTGATTACACCATTCTCTTTTTTAATGAATGGGTACGCATTCATTTACCTTACAGTTTAAAAAAGACTACACGACTAATCGAATTATATAAGAATTATCCCATTCAACAAAAGATAATAACAGACTGTATTCATGAAGCTATTACGAAACAAATGACAAGAAAGCTTTCGCAGGCATTTCATACATGGAGTGTCCCGTTACCTGATTTACGGTTTAAAGATGGCTTGATGCGTCAAACCTGTACTGTTAGCCCGATTGTATATGAAAAAGGCGATAGGGTCTGTGCCATGATTCAAATACTGGATGAATCCGATGCGTGGCTGCGTATTTATTCATTACGCCAGATTAAATCTGAATTATCAGTTCAAAATGAGCAGATGAAGAAAATCAATGCAGAGCTTGAGAAAGAAATTAGCCTGAGGAAGGAAACAGAACAGATTTTAGTACAAGCGAAAAACGAAGCTGAAAAGGCGAATAGTACTAAAGATGTGTTCTTAGCTAAGGTCAGTCACGAAATGCGTACACCAATGAATGCGATTATTGGGTTGACAGATCGACTCATCCGTCAAAATTATTTTTTGCCTAGGGATAAGCACCATACAAAGATCATTAAACTCTCTGCTGAAAACCTGATGCGTATAATTAATGATCTTATAGATATATCGAAAATTGAAGCAGATAAAATTGAAATTATTTCAGGTGATTTTTCTTTATTAAGCATGTTGGAAACAGTGATACAATCCTTCTCAGCCCATGTACATGAAAAAGGCTTAAAATTATATTATTCCTTTATTTCTCCAGTACAAGATTATTTAATTGGAGATAGCGCAAGATTGTCTCAGATTCTGATCAACTTAATCAATAACGCAATCAAATTTACTCCTGAGGGTGAAATACATCTGACTATTGCTGTTGAGCAAGAAACTCATAAATATGTACTTCTTCGATTTAACGTTACAGACACAGGTATAGGCATACCGCCTGAAAAAATAGAAGAAATCTTTAAACCGTTTGTTCAGGTGGAAAATTCCTTAGATCGAAGTCATGAAGGGCTTGGTTTAGGACTTTCCATTATTCAAAAACTTGTCCACCTCATGGGAGGCACTTTAGGCGTTGAGAGTCAAGTCGGAAAAGGGTCTAACTTTTGGTTTACTGTGCGTTTGGGTAAAACTCGTCAAAACGTAAGGGAAAAACAATCTACATCCATAACATCTGACGCAGATCAGGATAAGTCAGATAAGTGTGTTTTAAAAATTCTTTTAGCAGAGGATAACCCGTTTAACCAAGAAGTTGTCTTATCTTTTTTAAATAACCATCAGATACAGATAGCGAATAATGGTAAGGAAGCAATCGAGATTTTACAAAAAGAACACATGGATATTGTCTTAATGGATATAGAAATGCCACACATGGATGGCGTAGAAGCTACTCGTATTATTCGGGATAAAAACTCATCGGTTTTAAACCATGATATCCCAATTATTGCTTTAACTGCTCATTCTTTCAAAAAGAATATTGATAATTATTTATTAGCCGGGATGAATTCGGTTATTACCAAACCCATTAATATCAAAACCCTTTTAGATGAAATTGAAAAATTTTCTAAGTATGAATAGGTTGCTCACTTTTTTAACCACGAAAAACACGAAAAGCACGAAAAATGCTTTGTGAATTTCGTGTTTTTCGTGTTTTTCGTGGTCAAAAAATGATGAACGAAATGGGAAGCTTATTTAGTTCTCATTCCTAAGGACTTGTAACGAAATAAACTGTTCACATAGATTTTTGAAAATAATTGATTCAAACCGTCCTTATTTCATTTCCAATTTCCAATAGAGTTTAAACGGATCTAATTTATTGAAAAAGGGTTCAAGAATAACAGGATATTTTACTGTTTGGTTTTGATAAATGAACTGAGAAAATGAAATTGTATAATCTGTATTAATGGATATGGAGCTTAAGGGTTGGATAGTGCTTGGATTGGCTTGATTCAGTTTCCATATAAGCAGACCTGAGGCGTTACTATAGAATTCAAGATTTAATTCAATATTTAATAACTCATCATCGCATTGTATATTCGGTATCATCATTGACAGATTCTCATCAAGATAAACGGAATCGGGTATTTCAGGCGGAGATACAAAGGGACAAATAGAAACAATCCAATCATATAATGTTTTATTGGTTAAATTGACATACAGTGATTGCGCACAATAGCTCGCATAATGCCTTCCTGATGCAATTCCGGCTAAATAAAACTTCCCGTTTTCTTCAATCCAGATTCCACTACCACTGTCACCCGCACCTAATGAACCTTCTAATGGCAAGGGATCAGGTGATGATTCACCATTGATTTCTTTGTCCAGACAGTAAAGCGTATCTGATAAGGAGTTACATGCATTTTCTGCGCTGTCAAAATCGGTAACAAATAAATTATAGTTTTCATCATCAAATATATAATCAATCGTATTTTCATAGGCTCTGAATGTGCCTGATGGAATACGTTCGTCACCTTCTAATCCGGTACTGCTTTTGCCTTGACCAACACCGACAATTTTTTGACCCAATGATATTGGTTGAGTCCATATTACAGAAGGAGTCACATTTTCGATGCCGCGTCCTTCTAACCTTAACATAGCGATATCATATTTCATATATGTGGTGTAATCCTGCTCTAATGAAAAATCTGGATACAAATATACATAATCAACGATATACTCTTTGCCTTTGTAATTGATTGGCATTTGTGCTGGACCATCCATACTGCCAACATGACCTGCTGTTAAAATATAGTTTGGATGGATGATGACTCCAGTTCCCGGAGTTTCTTCAAAAGGTCTTACCACAACCAGACCAGATTCAAAAAAATGTTCTTCTGCAAAATTAATATAGTCATTATCATCTACATCATGTCTAATGTTTACGCTGTAACAGATGGTACTAAAAAGAAAAATCAATAGAATCATAGTCAATAAACATCGTTTTATCATGTCCACCTCTATGTTTTAGGATTGATAATGCGTTAAATGATATTACTATCGCCAGGCTTGTAAAAAAATAACATCAACAGTATATCTATTGTCTTTATAAATTTCAAACTCAAAATATAATTTTAAGTATTAATAAA
>PDZT01000478.1 GCA_002753105.1 Deltaproteobacteria bacterium YD0425bin50
GGTAATTTGAGAAAGAAATCATCATATTTGGTAAGCATTCCCAACTAAAAGAACGAAATCGGATAAAATCCTTTTTCAAAAAACTGGAACATGTTGAATTTGGTGGTCAGAAAATTTTTGTCATACAGGATGACATTTTCTGTTGTCAGCCTGTTCACAAATTCTTCAGTATTGGCAGGATTCGCTCCGGTAATTCGCCTGACCCAAGAAATATCAGTTCTCAGGTTCAGATCAGTAAGGAGTTCCGGAATAGATTGATTTTCACAGAGTTGTACCAGAAAATTCATCAACATTGTTGGATTATAAAGCGGTTCATTGTGAGGATTCAAAAAACAGTACCCATTGTACTGCGTTTTGATGATTTCATCTACTTCCTTTCGTGAGGAAGGGTTTAGGTCATAGTCTCGATAAATTTCATCTAACAGGTTGTCAGTTTCAGACTGGGTAAATCCAAGCATGTGTTCAAACTGCGGATGCAGAGTGATGAATCGGGCAATATTGAACCCGGATGCCATATCATCCATGGTTATCGGTAGAACGCCTGTGATAAATACGTTGGCAACGGCGCCGGTTTTACGGCCCTCTTTCAACGTTTTGAAGAAGGTTTTCATAAAACTGTCATCTCTGGTCAATTCGCGGTACAGTTGATCCTTGGCAGAAACTATGAGCTGGTTGGCAAAGTTGTCGTATTCATCAATGATGACGTAAAGATAGGGTAGCTTTTTTGCCTGAATGAATTTAATAACGTATTCTAAAGTAGCAGAAGCATTTTCTCGCAAATCAACTGTTATCTGCCCGTTAAACCATTTTTGACATAATTCCAGCATTGTTGCTATGCAGAGATTACATGAATGATTAAAACTTTTTTCAATATCCGCTATATTTCCAGTCGGATCAATCACCGAAAAATCGAGGTGCAATACAAAAAAAGAATTTCGCAGCGGTGTTGGATTTTTTCCAATATAGGTATTCCCAAATAACCGTTCAAAATCATCTTTCTGGTTGATATTATAGTAACATTCCAGAATCCTGCACCACAAGGATTTGCCAAAACGTCTAGGACGTAAAAATACGGGATTATCAATCAGTTCTAGTTTTTCAATATACTTGGTTTTATCAATAAAATAACCATTTTTACTAATGATTTCTTCATAATTTGCATTGGCATATAAAACTTGCTTTCTCATTTTTCCGATTTTCCTTCATTTTTAAGCAACTGCTCAACAATCTCGAGCGCCTCTTTAAATTTATATTTTCCAACCAGCTTTTCGAGTTCCTTAAGTTTAGCATCAAATTCATTCGGCCATTTAAACGCTGTCATCTCTTCCATAACTTCCTTGCATGGCTTGGGCTTCTTTTTCTGTATATGGGGGATGAGTTTCTCCAGAAAATTTTTTAGTTGCACGCTATCTCCGGTTTTAGCAACTTCCTTTATATCGGCTGTATCTGTTTGCATGGATGCAATCGGTGCAAGTATATTGATGGTACTTTTAAGGGTTGCATCGAAGCTGTTAAAGATATCAGGATTTATGGTATGAATATCGCTTTTCAAGGCAGCCTCCAATTCCGCAGCAATGCGTTGGAGATTTAAAGCACCAATAGTTCCGGATAGGCCTTTGACTGTATGCGCCAGCCTTACTGCTAAATCAGCGTCGCCTTTACCGATAGCATCTTGAATCTCCTGCGTAACATTTTGATTATCACGGTGGAACTTATTCAGTAAGTTTATGTAAAGTTTCTGGTTGCCATTTACACGAGATAGACCAACTTCAGTGTCAATACCATCAAGTTGACTCAAATCAATTTCAGTCAATTTTTCTTCAGTTTTCCTTTGAATTTTGCTTAAATACGCCTCTGGCAAATGCCGTTTACCCGGTTTTATCCATTTGATGAGTGTTTTGAATACGTCTACTGGATCAATCGGTTTGGTTACATAATCATTCATGCCAACCTTCAAAACATCATCTCGAACGCCGCTCATGGCATCTGCAGTCATTGCGATAATAGGAATTGAATTCAAATTCATTTCTGTTTCCCACTTTCTGATTTCTTTTGTCGCAGTTCGTCCATCCATCACTGGCATTTGAAGGTCCATTAGCACCACATCATAAGGTTTTTCACCTGAAGCATCCTTTATCTTATTTAGGCCAATGATACCATTCTCAGCCACAGAAACAAAAAATCCTTCATCTCCTAAAAGTTCTACAGCTAGTTGTTGGTTAATTTCATTATCTTCTACCAGAAGAAGATGTGCCCCCCTTATCTCATCAACTTCATTAGGCATATCAACGTTTCGTTTTACTTTTTCTAATTTTTTGCAGCGTCCGAATTTAGCAGTAAACCAGAAGGTGCTCCCTTTGTCTGGCGTGCTGTCCACCCCAATCTTGCCACCCATCATTTCTGCAAGTTTCTTGCTGATAATCAATCCCAGACCTGTTCCGCCATATTTACGGGTGGTTGATGTATCTGCCTGTTGAAAAGCCTGAAACAATTTTTCCTTTTGTTCTCCTGTCATCCCAATACCAGTATCCCTTATGGAAAACCGAATAAAAGCAGTTTCTTTTTCCACTTGCACCGGCGAAATAGAAATCACAATCTCTCCCTTATGGGTGAATTTGACAGCATTGTTTACAAGATTTAGCAAGATTTGCCCAAGACGCAATGGATCGCCCTTTAATTCCTGAGGGACTTTGGATTCTACAGAAAAGATGAGTGCCAAGCCCTTTTCTTCAGCTTTCATCGTTACCAGCGATGCTAAATTGTTCAGCACATCGTTCAGGTCAAAATCCGTAACTTCTATATTAAGCTTGCCAGCTTCAATTTTTGAAAAATCAAGGATATCATTAATTATTCCTAATAAATTAAGCGCTGAGGTATGCACTTTATGGATATAATCGCGTTGCTTAACCGTTAAATCCGTTTTTAGCGCCAATGATGCCATGCCAATAATCGCATTCATTGGTGTTCGGATTTCATGACTCATATTAGCCAGAAATTCACTTTTTGCTCTATTTGCAGATTCAGCAGACTCTTTTGCGGTTTGCAGATCCTTTTCAATTTGCTTTTTAGTGGTTATATTTCTAAAATACCAAATCCTTCCTATATATTTATTCTCTTCTGGTAAAAAAATAGAACTTGAATATCTGTCAAAGGTTCTGCCGTCAGCCAGTTCTATTTCATCCTCACTTAATTCAGAAGGATTG
>PDZT01000077.1 GCA_002753105.1 Deltaproteobacteria bacterium YD0425bin50
AGAATTCCAGTACGATAATCTACATTAGCTAATTTGTTATGTGCAAAAAGAGCAGATATGGAAATAACAAAAATTGCCAAAAAAGACGTTCCCACAGCTTTTTGAGCTGTATATCCTAAAAATAAAAGAAATGGTACAATCAGGAATCCTCCACCGAGACCTGTAAACGATGCGCCAATCCCCACAAGAATTCCTAACGGCAGCAATGCAAGCATTTTTAAATCCATTGTTGATTCATGCCTCGATATCCGCTATTCAGCATCACTCAATCCATGTTACTTGAGCTGGCTTACGTGAAACCGTATTGGTATATTTATATTCTGGATATCCAAGAACTAAACTGGCATAAACCCGATGTTTTTTAGGAATACGCAACCAACCCCGCATTGTTTTATCGTATTTTAATGTAAGCGTTAAAAAGCCTATAAAGCAAGAGCCTAATCCTAATGTATGGGCATAATTGATTAGTGTTGTAGCAGCAATATTACAATTATCACAGCCGAAATTTGCTGACCCGGGAACATGAAGAAGAATTAATACAGGCGCATTATGCAGAATAAAATCCCTGCCTAATTTAGTTTCCCGTTGATAATAATCCATAGAGTCTAAATAACGGGTTAAAGAACGTAATCCTGCAAAATTTTCAAGTTTTTTTAAGGCAGTTGAGATACCGCTATAGCTTAATGTAGTCGAAATCGTTGTTCCGAATGAAAAAACACGATGCGATATTTTTTGAATTAGTGATTTATCTGTTACTACACAATATTCGACATTCTGCATGTTGCTTGCTGTGGGAGCATATCTTGCAAGTTCAATAATCTGTTCTAAGAGGTGTCGATCAACTGGCTGGTCTGTATAATTTCTAACACTTCGCCTGCTAAGGATGATTTCTTCAAAGACTTTTGAATCCACTAAATTACGATTAATTTTGTGGATATTCGCAGGTTCAAGACCCGAATGAGAAATTGAATTTGTTGGACAAATTGAAATGCAATGACTGCATAGATTACATCGATCGATATGTAATGGAACAGGCCGATCTTCTTTTACATCCCAAACCGCAGAAACACAATCACGAACACACAACATACATTGAACACAGGTATCTGTATTGACGATAATATTCATTGATATACTCCTTTATGGTTTTATAAATATTGAAATAAATGGCCTTGATTCTCGTTTCGGCCAGTTAATTTTCTTAATCTTGCTCTTAATCGTAATCTTAATCTATATATATGCACGATTGTTTTTGGAAATTTCAAATCGAAAATCGAAAATCTGAAAATCTGTACGTCTAAGTAGGCCTACCTACAGAAAAAAACCACCATTCAACCGAATCTGTTTCCTTTTTTTTATCCATCTGTAAATGCAAGGCAACTCCATATGGATACTGATTTTCTTTACAATTCCATTCGTCTTCCCATGTATCCATGTCTTCTGTATCAATGGGTTCTTTATTGGTATATTTCAATTCAAAAAGACTAACCCCAGAAATACGGCTTATGGGTACCATATCTTTTTTAAGATGCATTTCTAAAGGATCATCTTGTTCAAGTATCTCTTTCAGTCTAGTAATAACCTGAGCATAGAGATAAATCGTCTGTTTTTCTTCATCAAAAATATACGTCATTCGTACCAATCCCTGCCACGGAGAACCTTGTGGGGTGTAAGATGTATAAAACGATACCGCCTGTTCATTGCCACAAAAAGGTAAATTTTCGCGTTTTTTTTGAGATTGTAATAAAGGTACGGATAACACAATATGTTTGAGTTGATTGTCAATTAAGCCAGAAAGTGCAAGAATAACCTGCTTTTGTTCACCTTCGTTTTTTGCTCTTTCCCAAGCACTAATTGCAAGTCGAAATGCAATTCCAATAATTAAAGTAACCATACTCATGAGTAACAAGGCAATGACAACTTCTAACAGGGTAAACCCATGTTTTTGTAACTGCTTGGATTTACATATGGATATTGTCATAGTCTTGGCTCTTACAAAACTTTATACCATCGGGAAATACAAAATGATTTTTCTTTTAAAAATGATTTATGAATCACACAAAGTTTTAAATCATACATACCGGGTATAGTCGCCTTACCGTTTGATGATAATTCCGATTCCGATTCCTGAGGTTGTTTGTCTTTAGTATTGATTTCTTCTGGTTCTGTATCATCTGTCTCAATATCCAGTTCGAGTGGTTCTGCTGTGAGTGAATACGACCAACCATCTTGATCAGGCACATCATCTGTTGTACTCTTCCTTTGAATCCCTTTAGTCATCAACGTAGTATCCACAAGTAAATGTTGTAGAATACGCTGTGCATCTACGGTTTCATCGCTTTTTAAAGAAATTCGCTTAGACAAAGAAAGTGCCTGAAATACCGTTCCTAATGTGAAAGTAAGAATGGTGATGGCGACCAATACTTCAAGTAAGGTGTAACCCTTGGATTTCAACGCATTGATTTTTCGCTTTTCGCTTTTCGTTTTTCGATTTGTAATTTCTAACAGTATCATTACTCAGCACGATCCTCCTGATTTACCATAACAAGACCGGTTAACAAATCGACGCTGAACTGATAAAATGTTACCTGATTCGCCAAAAAACTTAAATCACCTCCAGATGAACTCCCATCTGGAAAAAACTGAATTGCAAAAATATTGGTATCAACTTCAGAGATCGTATCGCTATCAATCTGGACATCTTCAGGTATTGGCATGCTTTGAAATAGTTTTTCACTGCCATCACCTATCCAGCATTTTCGTTCGTCAGAAGATATATAAACGCCAATAGGTTTTCCGTGAACCAGTGCAAGTTGTCTGGCTTTTTTTGAAAAAGATGCCATTTTTTCTGCAAATAGTTGTACTTGTTTTTGATGCGTTGATTTGGCAATATTGACGTAAACCAGTGTGCTTGCCATGGCAATAATGACCATGACGACCAGAATTTCTATTAATGTAAAGCCGTTAGAATTGTACTTCATTAATTCCAAATATCGTTGAAAGCATGGATACCACAATCATTCCAATCATCAACCCCATAAACAGGATCGTCAGTGGTTCAAGCATGGTAAGAAATGCCTTGATTTTTTCCTGAGTTTTTTGATCTAAATCATCGGCTGCTGAAACTAACATTTCACCAATACGCCCGGTTTCTTCACCTAATGTAGCCATTTGCACTACCATTGGCGGAAATACCGGCTTCTCTTTCATTAAATTACTGATCCGTTTACCTTCTCGCACCTGTTGATAAATATAATCTGAGGCAGCTTTAATCACTGTGTTGGTCAACACTGCGCCCACTATGGAAAGCGCCTTTAATATTGGAACACCACTTTGCGTCAGTGTTCCTAAAGTCCGACAAAATCGGCTTATCTGAATTTCCAACATAATCTCACCAAGATAAGGCATTTTTAATATCCAGCGGTCAAACTGCTTTTTACCCTGTGAGGTTTTGACGTATTGTTTCATAAAAACAATGAACCCGGTAATCAAACCGATAATCAACCACCACCAGTGTTGAATGAATTCACTCATTGAAATCAACACTTGGGTTGAAAAAGGAATCGTTTGACCTAATTCGATAAAAATGCTTGCGAATTTCGGGACAACATATCCCATGATAATAAATAATGACAGAATGCCAACGATGAGCAAAATAATTGGATAGATGGATGAGGATATAATGAATTTTTTAATTTCTTCGGATCGTTCTAATAGTCGATTCAGTTTTTCTAATATTAGCGGCAATACACCGCCCATTTCGCCAACTCGAACCATGTTAATATACAATTCGCTGAAATCATTTGATTTTGATGTCATTGCTTCTGAAAGACTGCTGCCGCCCTGAATGGATTCTTTGAGATATACCACCATCTCTTTTATCGGTTTTTCGGTTGACGATTCCACAATAACAGATAAGGCTCTATCCATTGGAAGTTCAGCCTTCATCAAATGCGACATATCCCGTGTGAACTGTAATAAATGCTTACTGGATAAACTTCGTCGTGCTTTTTGAGCTTGTTTACCTTTTTTGCCTTCAGTATCCAGCCAGCGAAGCAATATCTGACCCCGTGCCTGAATCAACAGCAGAAGTTCTTGTCTGGATCGGGCTTCTTCAGCTTTTACGATTCGTTTACCCTGAGTGTCTAGGGCTTCATATCTGAACTGTTCCATTATCGGGTTACCCGCATTACCTCTTCATACGTGGTAATGCCTTTTTTGACTTTTTCAATACCATCTCTCCGTAACGAAATCATTCCTTGCTCTACCGCTTTTTTAAAAATTCGATTTCGATCAGAACCCTTAACTATTTCCCGCTGAACTGCTTCATCAACTGATAACAGCTCAAAAATTCCGACACGGCCACGATATCCAGTTAATCCGCAGATTTTACAGCCTTTACCACGATGAAATGTATCTCCAACCAATTCAGGAGATATTTCCAAATCGTTTGCAATCAGTTTTTTTTCATCTTCTGAAACCTGATGTTTTTCTGCGCAATCCATGCAAACGCGTCTTACCAATCGCTGTGCCAATACACCGACAAGCGATGATGCAATCATAAATCGTTCAACTCCCATATCTTCCAAACGAACAACTGCACCAGCCGCATCATTTGTATGTAATGTAGAAAAGACCATGTGACCCGTTAATGCTGCCTGAATGGCAATTTCAGCCGTTTCTGTATCCCGTATTTCACCTACAAGCATCACGTCTGGATCATGACGTAAAAACGAACGCAGACAACTTGCAAAGGTTAGTCCAATTCCTGAATGCACTTGAACCTGATTGACACCATCCATTTGGTATTCCACAGGGTCTTCTACGGTTACAATTTTTTTATCCGGTGAATTAATGGTATTGAGAGCACCATACAATGTTGTGGTTTTTCCTGATCCCGTAGGGCCTGTAACAAGAAGCATTCCATATGGCAGAGAAATCAACGTTTTAAAACGGGGTAAATAGGCTTCAGGAAACCCCATACTTTCAAGTTCAAGCTGTATGCCTTCTTTATAAAGCAACCGCAGAACAATGCTTTCTCCAAAATGAACAGGAATTGAAGAAGCACGAATATCAATTTCATCCCTGCCAAGTTTAAATTTAATGCGGCCATCCTGAGGCAGACGTCTTTCCGCAATATCCATTTTGGCCATCAATTTGATACGGGAAGTGATGGCTGGTTTTAATTGCCCGGATAATACTTCCTGATCATGAAGCACACCGTCAATCCGAAATCGGACTTGAACCGCATTGCGTCTTGGTTCAAGATGAATATCTGATGCCCCTAACCCATATGCTTTGCTGATTAAATGATTGACCAAACGAATTACCGGAGCTTCCTGAGCAATATCTTTTAATTGCTCAGGATTATCCCACAAATGATCTTCAAGGCTCATCCCGATACTATCATCGTCAGTTTTGCCTGCCTTCATATCGACTTCAGCTTCATACCAGCGATACACAAACTGAGCGATCAATTCCTCAGATGCTCTGTATAGTTCAACAGGCTTCAAATGGGTAGTCTGAATGATTTCAATGGTATTCAAATCATAAGGGTCTGCCATAGCCACCATCAGTTTATCTTCAGTATGGTCGAAAACAATTACCCGGAATCGTTTCATAAACGTCAAGGAAAGAAATTGTTGAGATGGTGGATTTTCAGGGAATTGATCTTCATCCAATACAGGTATTCCATCATCGGTATTTGGAAGAATATCCTGGTTATCTATACCATTGATCTGATCTTGAGCCAGAGTCGGTTCTATTTCTTTTTTTTGCCAAAAACGCATCGTTTTTATTCCCAATTAACCACATCTTTATCGTTTTTTTCGCCGCCTTCAGTACCATCTTTTCCATAACTATACAGATCATATTCCCCATGTTCACCCGGACATTGATACACAAAAGGTCTTCCCCATTCATCATTGGGAACAGCTTTTTTTAGGTACGGCCCTGACCATTTCGGCAAATCTTCCACAGCTTTCATTAAAGATTCGAGTCCTTCTTCAGTTGTTGGATATCTGCCGTTATCGAGACGGAAATCATCCAACGCACTGTCTAACATATTAATCTGATTTTTGGTGTTATTCCATTTGGCCTTTTCATACCGGTTATACACATTAGGCCCAACTAAAGCTCCTAGCATACCAATAATAATCACAACAATTAAAATTTCAATTAAGGTAAACCCTCGCGAATCCATTAATCGATACATCATTTTATTTTTTTTCATACATTCTCCTTCACTGTAACATAACCTATAATAAAAATTGTGTGTTCTTTAATACATTCGCCAAGAACCTTCAAGATAATATTTGTAATTGTATAGATTTTCGATTTTCGATTATATGTTTGTAAGTTCCCAAAGAATGGATCGGGCAGAAAAAAAATTCAAGCGAGTTTAAAAAATCGACTTTTTATTCAGCAATTTTAAAGCCTTATTTAAAACATCCTTGGCCTTTTTTTTCTCTACCTTGTGATAATTGATATGAAGTGAAAAACCCCAAAATTCTTCTGCAAGTTCATTTTTTTCTAATTGTTCGACTGATCCGGTAACTTCATAGGTTTGAACGGGGTGGGCGATACCTTTGACATGAATTCTATCTTTTTTAATGCAATGAATTTTTTCTTTAACGAGTGCATGCGTGTCCTCGGATATAAGAATTTTATCCTCATAAGAAGAGGATTCTAAACGCTTGGCAAGATTTACACTGCCGCCAATGATGGTATATTCTAATCGATTTTCAGAACCGAAATTGCCGACTGTGCAAAAACCTGAATGAATACCCATTCTCACCTGGATATCTTGAACAGCACCCATTTTACGCCATTTATCTTTTGATTTTCGAATCGTTTCCTGCATTTTAATGGCCATCATCACGCATTGAAGCGCATCTTGCTCTTCTCCTTTACTTTGAGGGTCCCCGAAAAAAATCAGGATAGCATCACCGATGAATTTATCTATTGTGCCTCCATATTCAAGAGCAATTTCAGCCATTTCATTAAGATAGCTGTTTAATACTAAGGTAAGGGTTTCTGATTCGATACTGTCAGTTAATTCAGTAAAGCCTTTAATATCAGAAAAAAAAATGGTTAATTTTTTGCGTGCTGACCCGATTTTAACTTCTTTCTGTCCTGTAAATATTGAATTATACAAATTGGGTGACAGATACTTTGAAAGCTTTGAAGATAAGCCCTCCATCAATGTATTGTGTCTTTCAATGATTTTAGTCGAAATAAATTCTTCACGCGCTTTTTTTTCAAAAGCATATGTCCCTACAATACCAAAAATAAATGAGGTTAACACATACAGAACAGGTATTAATGTATTCAGATTCACTATGGTAATTTTTTCAAACAAAATGACAGCATATACTCCAATTAAAAAAACTGAAATTAAAAATGACAGAATAACATTCATCACAGCTAACATTAAACACCCAAAAATCAGCAAGACAACAATTCCATAACTATAAGCAATAAATTCTGCATATGGAAGTGTTTTAAAAAAACAAAGTAGGAGACTACTTATTATTAAACATACGATAAATGCAGCAATTTGTAGATGATCAATAGCAAATCGGGAATAGCTTAAACCAATGGTAAGCAGGCTGAAGCCCATCAGCATTAAAAGCGTTTGTTTTAAATTAATAACAATTTGTTCATCGATATTTTCAATACCTAAATATCGGCAAATGATAAACCAGATCAATGCAACCGCAAACAAAACCCATAAAAAAAAGCGTTCGTATGGAAGTGTTTTGGTACAGTGGTATTTTCTGAATTCCCGTTCCAACTGGGAATTATTAAATTTTAACGTAAGAAAATGTCTTTGTATGCTTGATAAATTTTCCATTCACGCAATTCACATCTGGTTTATACTACCATTATCATCATAATACCCCTTGATCTTTATTAAAATACACGCTTATTTCTGCCCGCCGGCTAAGTTCAGAGGCTTTTTTATCATCACCCAGAGATTGGGGAGTGTATTCTCCATAACTCATAATCGTAAACGCTGCTGAAGGCAAGCCTTTTTGAACCAATTCTTTTAATACGCTTTCTGCACGTCTGTGAGCAATTTCCCAGTTTGACGGCCCTGTTTTGCTTTTGCTGCTATCTGAAAATCCTGCCACCACAACCCGAACCTGATTTTTATAAGGTAGCAATACAGTGGCAAGCTTTGCAAAAAACATTTTATAATCTTTAGTTAAGCTGGTTTTGCCTGATCCAAACAATACAGGTAAGCGCACTTCAAGACGAAATTCAGAACCGCTTCCCAATAATTCAACCCAATCTGTTAAGTCTTTTTCCTGAATACTCGTCATGAGAGGTTGTTTTAACGCATCAGTTGCATTGGTATCTTTAGACATACCGTGCGTTGTTTTTTTAGTATCCTTGTCTTTCAAATCTTCTTCAACAACAATCCGTTTATCAAGAGGATTATGGAGAAACGATGAATCTGGAAAATAGCTGTCAATTTTTTCATTGATTTGCTGTAACCGTTTTTGATGCTCTTGAATCAGCGTGTTTAGCTGCTCTCTTTCTTTTTCAATTGCCGCCATTTTCTTTAGAATTTTTGTTTGACTAGTCCGTAATTCCGTAGGTACAGTACGGCTTTGAGTTTGAATTCTAAAAATTTTTATTGTTAACCATTCCCGCTCTGACTTTAAGTTGACCAATTGTTGTTCAATAGAGTCTATGCGTCGTTGATATTCTGACATTGCGGATTCAATCATATTCTTTTCTTCCATGGCGATGATAGGCTTCATTTCCTCGGCTTTAACAGATTGATGAGTCAACAGAAGCATCACCACGACTGAACTGATATGAAGTAGGTACCCTATGTAGTGGATATGTTTTTTTTGATTTTTCATTATCATAATGATCACCACCAATCCTAATTCCACGGCATAATAGGCCAATTCCATGGCCACATTTTGCTTTTAGAGATTAAATAATCCGGTGCATGATGAATATTGACTTCCATGTGTGCTTCTGTAATCCCATTATCGCCATGTTTAATATTAATAATTCTTGTCCCTCTTAACCATGATTCTGTTTCTGTTCGAATCAGATCATAATCAATCGTTGATTGGCCCATACTCATGTACGCTTTTACATAGATACCTGTAATTTCTTCAGATAACTTTCGATACCCATCACTTAAAGCAGCACGTTCGGCAAGTAAATAAGCTTGAGCTTCACTTATAGCGTTTTCAGGTGCAATTCCTTTTCCGACAACATTTACAGTTACAATTCCTGTTTGGTCGGGTCTGCCTGAGTATTTACCAATGACTTTATCTGGATCTCCCGGGGCAAGACTATCTATATATCCCGGCGGCCCACCGCATCCCCATAACACAACCCATAACATCAAACTTATCAACATGATTTTCCCTTGACCGTTGCTCATGCCAACTACCTCCTATAAATAAAATTATTGATTATTAACCGATAACTACCCTGAAATTGGACAAATTCATTATTTTATGTGATTGTTCAGCAATTTTTATACCAATACAAATGATTGAATTAAAAAAAAATACGAATCGGCTAATAATGGCTTTTTGGATATCTTTTTTTTCCGATCATAGGCAAACCTTGCCTAATGCATCTATGTATTTTATGACGGTATTCTAAATTGTAGTCAAAAAAATGACATCCTGAATTTCGGCATAAATTTTGAATAATTTTGAATTGTACGTTTGGCGAACTATAGTTATATGGATTTGATATATGCAACACGTTTACTATCATGTTACAGGTTTATTAAAATATAGTTGGATTATTGGATTATATGTATTTGGGGTATTTTTACAAGATGTAGATGCTGCTTCACCTCAATTATATTATGTGAATTATGAAACAACAACGATGAACGGTATCTTGATTTACAGTCATTTATCTATGATACCTATTACGGAAGAATACAGAGCGGTTGATTTCAAAAAATACACAACCGATGGAGTTTCAACATCATCTTCAACAATGAAGCCTGAAATTTCTGCTGTTCATAATGCTATTGCAAATCTTTTAATTGAGCAGGGTCTCAAATCTGTAAAAAGTAAAAAAAGTATTGTCCAACAAGTTATTAATGACCAGATTCAGATGAGTTATCAAGGCGTAATACAATTTCCTTATGATATACTTCACCAAAAAATTGACAATGAAAAAGAAACTGTAAATGTAAGTATAATGGTATGGTTTAGCCCGATTGCGTTTCCCGATCAATGGCAAAAGCTGTTTTATAGGCAAAAAATAAAAGAACACGTCAAAAATGTGCTGGACTTGTTTAAATAATTTGTCTAAATAATTTGAGTTATCTTCGTAATTATAAGTGTAGAAAATGTGAAAAAGCTTGTCCGTCAGGTGCCTTAAAAAATGGTCACGATGATGCAATTGGGAAAAGATAATTAAGGTTGAAATGTTAAAAATGCATGATAAACAAAAGACATTAACAATAATAGTACCCTGCTATAACGAGGAAGAATCAATTAGGCTTTTGTATGATGAAATAATGAAAGTTTGTGCAACGGATACATTTAAAGATATTTACACAAATATATTGTTTGTAAATGATGGTTCCACTGATAATACATTAAGCACCATTCTAAAAATGTCATTAGAATATAAAAATGTTAATTATATTTCTTTTTCACGGAATTTTGGAAAAGAGTCATCGATTTACGCTGGTTTAGTGCATTCCAAAGGGGATTATATTGCTTTAATGGATGCAGATTTACAAGACCCTCCCGGATTGTTAGAGCAAATGTATTTATCGATAATCAATGAGGGGTACGATTGTGTTGCTACAAAACGTATCTCTCGTAAAGGTGAACCCCTGATTCGTTCTTTTTTTGCAAATATTTTTTATAAATTAATAAATTCAATGTCAAAAACAGAGATCGTTAATGGCGCTAGAGATTATAGGCTTATGACACGACAAATGGTAGATGCGATTTTGTCATTAAAAGAATATAATCGTTTTTCAAAAGGACTATTGGGTTGGGTTGGATTTAACGTAAAATGGTTAGCATATGAAAATATCGAACGTATTGCAGGAAAAACGAAATGGTCATTTTGGGGGTTATTTGCTTATTCGATAGAAGGAATTCTTGCCTTTTCAGTTGTTCCATTGGCGATATCATCGATACTTGGTATTTTATTATCCTTTTTTTCATTTTTAGGAATTATTTTTATTGTAGTTAGAACACTTATTTTTGGAGATCCTGTTTCAGGATGGCCGTCTTTAGCAACTATTGTTTGTTTTATTGGTGGGTTACAACTATTAGGTCTTGGGATAATCGGTCAATATTTATCTAAAACATATCTTGAAACAAAAAATCGTCCAATTTATATAATTAAAGAATCAAATTTGTAAATGCTACGGTACAATATATACAAATATTCAACGATATCAAAATATATAACCCAAATAATGTAAATTTTTTTAGGAACAAATGGATTTAATTGAGAAAACCGAAAATCTTAAGCGTCACCCATGGGAATTATCTCGTAGTCAAAAAATAATTGACTTATTAAAAAATAATGACAAGAATTTTTTATATGCTGATATTGGATCAGGAGATAAATTTTTTACTTCAAAATTATTCTCAATCACTGAATGTGATGTAGTTGCAATTGATGATAAGTATAAAAATACCAAATCAGAAGAAAATAGAATAATCTGTTTAAATGATATTTCGTTCTTAGAGAACCAAAGTGTTGATTGTGTAATATTGATGGATGTTTTGGAACATATTCAGAATGAACATGATTTTTTAAAAAAAGTCGTTAAAAAGTTAAAGCCTACCGGAAAAGTAATCATAACTGTTCCAGCTATGCAATTTTTATTTTCATCTCATGATGTCTTTTTAAAACATTATCGCCGTTATAGTAGGAACCAATTATTGAATTTACTAACCCATAATGGACTCATTATAGAAAAAAATTTTTATTTTTACAGCCAATTATTTCTTTTTAGATGTATTTCTATTTTTATTGAAAAATTTTTTTTAAGAAATAATGAGAAAAAAAAATTAGGTATTGGTTCGTGGAGCTATTCTGAACATAGCTTTATCACACGTTTTATAGTCTTAATTCTAAATATTGATTTTGAGGTTAATAAATTATTAAGTAAAATGCATATTTATTTACCTGGGTTGTCACTGTTAGCAATATGTAGAGTAGGACAGCGTAATGTTTAGCACTAATAATACTAATATTAAAAAACTAAAATTTAAGTATGTTAATTTCATTTGGTATTACTTCCTTATCACATTTGTGACTATGTTTATTTGCTACCCCTTATTCAAAAAGGGGTATTATTTTGTAACTCATGAAGGTATTTCCCCTCTTTATAGGACTTATGGAGTTAGTGAAGCCATTAGCAATGGCCAGTTTCCTGCTAAAGTTTTACCCAATCTAATCAACGGAATGGGATATGGATGGAGTATTTTTTATTCCCCATTATCATATGATATATCCTCTTTATTTAATTTAATGGGCCTACATGTATTAACTTCTGTAAAATTAGTTCATATGTTGGAAATATTTTTATCAGGTATTTTTATGTATGTTTTGATGAATAGAGTTACTAAAAGTTCTATAGTTGCAATAACAGCTTCAGTTCTTTATTTAGCGGCTCCTTATCGAATAGTCGACATATATATTCGAAACGCATTTGCAGAATCTCTTGCTTTTACAATTCTTCCAATTATTTTTTTAGGATTATATGAAATAGTACATGGTAATAAGAACCGTTGGTGGATACTGGGTATAGGCATGGGAACTATGTTTATTACTCATAATATTACAGCTATATACAGTTCTTTTTTTGTAATTATTTATCTTGGATTAAATTTTAAAAATGAATATAGGAATAAATTATTTTATTTTGTATGTGTTAAGGCCATGATTCTTGCATTACTATTAAGTAGTTATTTTTTATTGCCTTTATTAGAGCATAAATATTATGGAAATTATGCTATATTTTCAGGAAATTTTTCAAGTTCAGACCCCGAATTTGTACATCAACATTCGGTTAAGTTCTTACAGTTCTTTAAGCATGATTTTTATTATGGCATTAGTAAGTATCTGTCTGAAATTGATAATGATGAAATGCCATACTTGATTGGTTTCCCACTTTTATTTTTCAGTTTTATAGGTTGTTTTATGATTCATAAGTGTAAATTCTTTTTTAATTTTTGTTTTTTGAGTGCAATTTTTTTAGTCTTTATTATGACACCTTTTTTTCCATGGCATTTGATGCCAAAAATCTTGTTATATATTCAATTTCCATGGAGATTGTTGCTTTTTACTTCATTTTTTCTAAGTACTGTTGGAGGATTCGCATTAGTTAATGTTACTGGTAATTGGAAACAATTAGCTTGTATTACTCTATTATCTTTTTTATTATGTATTTATATTTATCCATTTATTCATCCAAATTATAAGTTAGTTTCTGTAAATGAAATTCAAGCTAAAGAGGACATAACTAATACAACCTCTATTGGTCATTCAATTGGAGAATATCTTCCAATAGCTGTAAAAATTGATTATTTAAAACAAAGAGATCAAAATATTACGGTTATAGAAGGGAAAGCAATAATTGATATTCTTAACTGGAATGGATTAAAAATTCAATTCCGAATAAAACCTGAAAATAAAAAATTAACCATAGAAATCCCTTTGATATATTATTTAGGCTACAAAGCTATAATAACCAAAATAGACGGATCAAAACAAAATCTTAAGGTTAACCAAAGTCCCAACGGTCTTCTTACTGTGCATCCACAGGATGAAGGTATTGTGACTATTTGGTATGGTTGGACAAAACTAAGTATTATAGGAAATATCTTGACAATTATTGGAATTCTTTGGTTGCTTTATTTAGTAATTTTGAGCATGATTGGCAATAAAATCGACAAACATAGAATCTATAATTCTTGATTTATGCGGTCTTATTACGCTGTGATTAAATCAATGAGTTCATAATTTCTGCTTTAATTGAATTGAGATTATTCCTAATCCCAATCGACGATTATCAGCTGATAGGTCTAATTCTTTAGGTGATTTTGAATTTTTATATTTGAAGTTCACCAATACTACGGAAGGTTCATTAACGATTAATGTATAAGGTATTTGAATTGATCTAATGCTATGATTATTTGAAAGAGTATAGTTGAGGGTAGTTAAGTAATTGTTTTTCAAGTAAACATCAATTTCCTGAAAAGGGTGGTTTTCAGCAAGAAATGCGACACTTTCAATTTCTAAAGTTAGATCAATAGATTGTATCACCACAGGTGGTATGAATGCTATCATGGAAGAATATCCATCGGACCATGTACCCCAAGGTTCAGGATGTGACCAGCCTCCAAAAAGATATTTCAAACCATCGCCTCCATCTTTTGTATATTTTATTTCTCCAATCTCTATACTATGTTCTTTTGGTAATGTTGATGGTTCCAATAAACATGGTTCGTATGTGTATGAATCACTATAAAATTTAAAATTATTTTCTAAAACAGAAATTCTACAATCATTAATCCATTTGTTATTGGAAAAATTCAAAGCAGTTATTTTTAAAGCTCTTATAGAACTAAGAAATGGCAATCTAATAAAAGGCGCTGCTCGTACTTTTCCGATTTCATGAAATATTATTCCATCCTGACTTGTACTAATTAAGTATTCTTTTGGGTAATAGGGTGGTGACCAAATTACATCTTGATTGATCAATTTAACTACACTAGCTCTTATAGGTTTAGTAAAATTTATATCAATTATGGTATTACCTTCTTGAACGGTACCTTTTGCTACAATTTCAGAAGAAGGTACTTTTACCATATATGAAATAACTAAAACGCTAATAAAAATTATATATATTACAAATTTAGCAATAACCTTTAATGGGTTGTATATTGAAAGTACTATAGTCAACAAAGAAATAAGTATTGCTATAGTAATAAGTGACCAACAAAGTAATAAGTATCTACTTTCATGAAAAAAAGAATCAATTCCAAGAATTATAAAAAAATATTTATCCCATGGTATAAAAGTCGAAAAAAAAAAAAAAGGGAATATAGTATACAG
>PDZT01000479.1 GCA_002753105.1 Deltaproteobacteria bacterium YD0425bin50
TGAAGCGCTGCAAGAATTTCAAACGATCAGCGGTGGTCAGACGCCAGAATCGTTCAGTCAGATTCTGAGAGGTCAAAACGCTGCTGAAGTCTGCGCTATTCTCAAGGAAAAACAGACTCTGATTGATTTTCTGGATGAAAACCGCAGCCGTCCCCGTAAGCAATTTGTTTCGCACCATGCCGATGAACTCACTTCGCATACCAGAGGTTACGGCAAAGCTGAAAAGCCCGAAGAGTATTTGAATGAATTTAAAACCTTTATTATGAACAACATGAATAAAATACCTGCGTTGGCAATTGTTTGCCGTCGTCCCCGTGAACTGACCCGCGAATCATTAAAAGAATTGAAAAAAGCCTTGGATCAACACGGATTCACAGAAACCAATCTGCAAACTGCATGGCGGGAATGGAAAAATGAAGATATTGCCGCAGATATTATTGCGTTTATTCGGCGTCAGGCATTGGGAGATGCTCTGATTAGTCGTGAAGAACGCGTCACAAACGCTATGAAAAAAGTCTATGCTTTCAGAAAATGGAATAAGATTCAACTTAAATGGCTGGATTTGATTGAACGCCAGTTAATCGCAGAAACAATTATGGAAAAAAAACATTTTGATGAAGGCGCATTCAAAACCAAAGGCGGTTTCAATCAGGTGAATAAAATTTTTGATGGAAAACTGGAAACCCTGATACAGGAAATCAATACGGCTCTTTACCCGGAAGAAAGGAAATACGCTTGAATACTCAAGAAATTGTCCAAAAATTATGGCGACTCTGCGATGTGCTGCGCGATGACGGCATCACCTATCATCAATATGTAACGGAACTGACTTATATCCTGTTCTTGAAAATGGCAAAGGAAACCACATCGGAAAAAAATATTCCAGAAGGCTATCGATGGAATAACCTGATTGAAAAAAAAGGCGTGGAACTCAAGCGTTTTTATAAAGAACTGCTGGCGCACTTAGGCGATCTCGGCAAGGGAAGAATCAAAGAAATTTACGCCAATGCCTACACCAACATTGAAGAGCCAAAAAATTTAGAAAAAATTATCCTGTCCATTGACGCTTTAGATTGGTACAGCGCCAGAGATGAAGGGTTGGGCGATTTGTATGAAGGGCTTCTGGAAAAAAACGCCAATGAAAAGAAATCGGGCGCGGGTCAGTATTTTACGCCGCGTGCACTGATCAATGTGATGGTGCGTCTGGTGAATCCAAAACCCGGCGAAAAGTGTGGTGATCCGGCGTGTGGAACGTTTGGGTTTATGATTTCAGCGGATCAGCACATCAAAACCCAGACCCATGACCATTTTGACCTTAAAGAAAGACAGCAGAATTTTCAGATTCAAGAGGCTTTTTCTGGCATAGAACTGGTGCAGGATGCGCATCGTCTGGCTCTGATGAATGCCATGCTGCATGGGATTGAAGGCAAAATTCTGCTGGCAGACGCACTCGCCAACACGGGAAAAACCTTTCGGGACTATGACGTGATTCTGACCAATCCGCCATTTGGCACTAAAAAAGGCGGAGAACGTCCGACCCGAGATGATTTGACTTTTGCAACCTCAAACAAACAACTCAATTTTCTGCAGGTGATTTACCGTTCGCTGAATACATCGGGAATCGCCCGAGCCGCTGTTGTTCTTCCTGATAACGTGCTGTTTGCTGACGGTGACGGACAAAAAATTCGTGAAGACCTGATGAATAAATGTGGCCTGCATACGATTTTACGACTCCCAACCGGTATTTTTTACGCGCAGGGCGTGAAAACCAATGTTCTGTTTTTTACCCGAGGCAAAACCGACTATGACAATACTTCAGAAATTTTTTTCTACGATCTTAGAACCAACATGCCGAATTTGGGAAAAACCAACCCATTAAAAGAATCCCATTTCAAGGAATTTGAAGACGGGTTTCATGCGCCTAAAGATGCGAAGCTGAAGATGGAACGCTGGAGCGCATTCACCCGAGACCAGATTGAAAAAAAAGGCTACAGCCTTGATTTGGGATTAATCCGTGACAGCTCTGTTATTTCTCAAGATGACCTGCCGAATCCAATTGAATCCGCAGAAGTTGCCATTGCCAAGCTGGAACAAGCTGCGGATTTGATCGGAGCAGTTATCAAAGAGCTTCGCTTGTGCGGGGTGGAATAATGCCAAAAGAAAAGACAGAAAAGAGGCTTGAGGAGTTGTTGGAAGCCGCATTGGTGAAAGAAGAGGAGCAATCATATCAGGTGCCCGGGAATTGGGTGTGGGTGAAGTTGGGGTTAGTTTGTAAAGTAAAAAATGGCTTTGCTTTTAAAAATGATGATTATTGTGAAAATGGAATTAGTATAATTAGAATTTCTGATATAAATAATGGTTTTGTTACAACTGAAAAGGCAGTTAAGGTACCAAAACATTTATACAATAAATATTTTGTTATAGAAAAAGGTGATTTGCTTATTGGTATGTCAGGTGCAACAACGGGAAAAAGTGGTATATTTGAAAGTGATGAAATTGTTATGCAAAATCAGAGAGTTGGTAATATAAAAATAATTAACCAAAATGCATTATTTGGGGGATATCGAAATTATTTTATAAAAAATCTTGCTAATGATATTCTTAAAATAGCTTATGGTGGAGCCCAACCAAATATAAGCGCTTCGTTAATTGAAAAAATATTCATACCCCTTCCCCCACTCCCCGAACAAATCCGTATTGTCCAAAAGCTGACTTCCATGCTTGACAAGTTGAAGCAGGCAAGGGAACTGATTCAGGAAGCCAGAGACACGTTTGAGGAACGCCGGGCAGCAGTTTTGCATCAGGCATTTACAGGAGAGCTTACGAAAAAGTGGAGGGAGGAGAATTTAGAGTTAGTTACTATTTCACCCAATATGTATAAAATCAATGAGGAACAATTATATGAAATTCCAATTAGTTGGGAATGGGTTAAACTTATTGATATTTCGTTGTTTAGATCAGGAGGTGCATTTAAAAGTCAAGACTTTATAAAAGATGGCATTCAAGTATTGCGAATGGGAAATATAAAGACAGGAGAGTTAGATCTAGAAAAAAATGCTGTTTTTTTGCCAAGTGATTACGATATTGAAATGATAAATAAATATATTCTTAGGGAAAATGATATTTTAATAACTTTAACTGGAACAAAATATAAAAGAGATTATGGAAACGTAGTATTGATGAAAATTAAAAA
>PDZT01000480.1 GCA_002753105.1 Deltaproteobacteria bacterium YD0425bin50
GCTTTGTTCAGGGTGAGTTTCAAAATGCTCAATCACGTTAAAAATATAGGTTGCCATTTCACCAAAGCTGGTTTTGGCAATACAGGCATTTGCTCCAAAAGAGAGGTAATCAAATTCCATTTCAGGAGCTGCTGCAGTAATCATGACGATATAACACTGTTTTAAATGAGCCATTGAACGGATAATACGGCATAGTTTATCACCTTGAATCGCAGGCATGATATAATCTAAAAAAATCAAATCTGGCAAATAGGTCAAGAGAATATCAAGAGCTTGAAGACCATCCGTGGCTGTAACCACATGAAATTTTTTCTGTTTTAATGAATATGTCAGTCCTTTTATAAAAAAGGCATCGTTATCTACAATGAGGATATTTTTAATCATAATCGTTTTTTTAATAATGAATAATGAATAATGAATAATAAGTTGTTATTCTAACTTGTTACGCAAAGTTACAAAGGAGCTTCAACTTTGTGCCTTTGTGCCTAATTTTTTAAGATTCTGCAGTGGTGACTGGATGAAATAGTATATAAAATCCGAAAATGACCATGCCAATACTAATGGCACTATCAGCAACATTAAATGCAGGCCAATGAAAAGTTCCAATATAAAAATCTAAAAAATCAACGACTTTTCCATAACGCAATCGGTCAATCATATTGCCGATAGCGCCACCAAAAATCATGGCTAATCCTACCAATAACCACGGCTGGTTTTCAGGTGTTTGAAGATATAAATACAAGACAATACCCATAGCCACAAATGAAAACACGATGAATACCAAGCCTCGGATCAGGACATGTTGGTCAGCAAATAGCCCAAAAGCGCCGCCCGGATTTTGAATATGGACAATGTTAAAAAAATTGGGAATGACTGGAATCGCGTGATGAAGCTGAAGTGATTGTAAAATTACATATTTTGTAATTTGATCAAATATAACAATCACCAAGCTGATTCCAGTCAGACGAATATGTTTTTTCATGAGGCAAGTACCACTATTCCTGAAGCGAATCAACACAACGGTTACAAATCGTTGGATGAGTTGTATTGTCACCCACAGTCGTATCATAACACCAACACCGTGCACATTTTTGACCGTTCGCTTTAGCAATACGGATCGTAAGGCCTTGAATATCTGTACTGGTAAACAGTGCATCTGACAGTGGCGATGCAGCCAATTCTACTTGTGACACAATGAAGATGGTTTTTAAGTCTTGCTGATAGCGGGAAAGTATTGGGTAAATTGTCTCAGGTGCATAAAGAATAACTGATGCATCTAACGAATGCCCAATGACTTTATTGATTCGGGCTTGTTCTAATGCTTTTGTCACATCACTGCGAACCGCAAGAATCTGCTCCCATGTTTTGGCAAGAGATGCATTTCTCCATTCCGGATTCATCGAGCAAAAAGTGGCCATTTGAATATATTTGGGCTTAGACGCTGTCTCCGGCATTGCCTGCCATACTTCTTCAGCGGTAAATGGCAAAATTGGCGTCATCACTCGAACCATAGTATCCAAAATAGAATACATACTCGTTTGTGCACTTTGCCTTAACCGTGAATTTTTGGGCAAGGTATAAAGTCGGTCTTTTAAAATATCTAAATAAAATGCGGATAAATCTATAGTACAAAATTGATATAAGCTATGATAAATCGTATGAAATGCATATTTTTCATATGCATGTAAAATTTTTTCAATCAGTTCTGAAAGCCGATGAAGTATAAACCGATCCATATCAGTCATGGATGTGAACGGAACACAGTCTTTATCAGGATTAAAATCTGCTATATTTCCAAGAATAAACCGGCAGGTATTTCTAATTCGACGATACGCATCACTCAACTGGGTTAAGATATTTTCTGAGATTCTGACGTCTTCCCGGTAATCTGATGCAGAAACCCATAGTCTTAATATTTCAGCGCCATATTTTTTAATCACTTCTTCAGGTGCAATGACATTGCCAAGTGATTTTGACATCTTTCGACCTTCAGCATCGACCACAAACCCATGAGTTAAAACCGTTTTGTATGGTGCAGAACCATCTAAGCCAATAGCAGTTAACAGGGAACTATGAAACCATCCGCGATGTTGATCGCTGCCTTCAAGATAAAGATCAGCAGGCCATTGCAGTTCTGGTGAATTTTTTAATACAGCCGCATGACTTACGCCTGAATCAAACCATACATCCAGAATATCGCTTTCTTTGCGAAATGCGGTATGGCCACAGGATTGACATGTTGTCCCCGGTACTAATAGCTCATTGGCTTCTTTGATAAACCATGCATCAGCGCCATGTTGTTTAAACAATTCATAAATACGATCCGTCATTTCTCTGTTGATGTGGACAGTATTACAGGATTCGCAATAAAATACGGTGATGGGAACTCCCCATGACCGCTGCCGTGAAACGCACCAGTCAGGTCGATGTTCAATCATGTTGAAAATTCTGTCTCGTCCCCAAAATGGAATCCATTCAACTTCATCAATTGCTTTGAGCGCTTTTTCTCTTAGCCCAAGATTATCCATAGAAATAAACCATTGAGGCGTTGCCCTGAATATAACTGGTTTTTTGCATCGCCAGCAATGAGGATAGGAATGGGTTAAATGCCCCTTATTCAACAAAGCACCTTTTTCTTGCAGGTGTTTAATAATTTCAGCATTGGCTTTAAATACAAACTGACCTTTAAAAAACTCAACATCTTCTGTAAAATGACCGTGATCATCGACTGGTGAATACAGTTCTAACCCATACAGCATACCAACTTCATGGTCTTCACGGCCATGACCGGGGGCAGTGTGTACACACCCTGTTCCTGCTTCAAGCGTAACATGATTCCCAAGAAGAATTAAGGAATCCCGATTATACAATGGATGTTTACAGGTTTTCCGTTCAAGTTGTTTTGGATCAACATCTGTTAAAATACTGTATGTTTTGATTCCAAACTTAGCCATACAGCTTTCTAATAACTCTTTGGCTAAAATCAACACATAATCATTTCCAATATCTACCGCAGAATATGTAAAATCTGGATGAAGACATATGCCAAGATTCGCAGGCAGTGTCCACGGAGTGGTTGTCCAGATAACCAATGCGATATGTTTGCCAGAAAGTACAGGATACATATCGCTGATACTGTCATTTAAAGTAAAGGGGACATAAATGGATTCCGATGAC
>PDZT01000078.1 GCA_002753105.1 Deltaproteobacteria bacterium YD0425bin50
ATTAACGGATATAACAGATCAAAAGCATTCAGAAGAAAAAATTTCCAACTTAAATCAAGAACTGATAAAATCCAATCAGGAATTAAAAGAAACAACAGCTCAACTGATTCAAACAGCAAAAATTTCAGCCTTAGGTGAAATGTCAGCAGGAATTGCTCATGAAATGAATCAGCCACTCAATGCGGTAAAAATTATTGCTCAGTCATTACTCAGAGATGTTACTAAAAAACGACTTGATGTGGATGAATTAGGTCATGAGTTAAAGGAGATTATTGATCAGATCAATCGAATGGCAGGAATAATTGAACATGTGACTTTATTTACCCGATTTTCTGATACTGAACTCATGGATCCTATTGATATTAATACCACAATTCAAGGGCCATTCAAAGTATTAGGCCAACAATTAAAAATACACAATATTGAACTGAATCAAGAGCTAAGTCCTGATTTACCTAAAATCATGGGAAATTTAATTCGACTTGAACAAGTTTTTATTAATTTAATAACGAATGCGAGACATGCACTAGATAATTCTGATAAAAAACAAAAAAAAATTGAAATAAAAACGTATCAACAGGGTTCAACAATCATTGCAGCAGTAACAGACAATGCTAATGGCATTCCAGAAGCCATAAAAGAAAAGATATTTCAGCCATTTTTTACAACAAAAGGTCCGGGGAAAGGAACAGGATTAGGACTGTCAATATCCAATAAAATTATACAAGAACATAAAGGAACAATTGAGCTGGAAAGTGAAGTAGGTGTAGGAACTACATTTAAAGTCATCTTACCTATTAATCAATAGTTATGTAAGGAACAGATGATGACCTCATTCAAAGGGTTAGTAATCGTATTTGGACTCTTGCTTAATCAGAATTCGTTAGCTTTTACCCAAGACGTAATCCGCTTAACCAATGGTGAATGGCCGCCATATACGTCAGAAAACTTAAAAGATTTTGGCATTTTTTCTCATATCGTTACCGAAGTATTTGCATTAGAAAAAATCAACGTAGAGTATGGTTTTTATCCTTGGAAACGGGCATATGAGTATGCAAAATCGGGTTCATGGGAAGGATCGGTGTGTTGGTACTGGTCTGAAGAACGTTCCAAGGATGTTTATTTCAGTGATCCGGTAATGAATGGAGATGAAATGTTTTTTTATCTCAAAGACCATCCATTTGAATGGAAAACTATAGAAGATTTAAAAGGAAAACAAATTGGAGCTGTGATCGGTTATTTTGCAGGAGAAGAATTTCAAAAAGCTGAACAATCAGGACTTATTACAGTTGAACGCATTGCCACAGATGTACAGAATTTTAAAAAATTATTATCTGGTAGATTAGATATTATGGTGATGAACCTCTATGTAGGATATGATCTGATCAGGAAACATTTTTCTCCTCAAGAGGCCGAAAAAGTTACGCATCATCCCCAAGCGATAAACACAGGTGCATTACATCTTATTTTGTCAAAACAAAACCTAAAAAATTCAGCTCGTGTGGTTGCTTTTAATCGGGGGTTGGCAAAGCTAAAAACAAGTGGGAAAATTGACCACTATCTTCAAGACGTCATTAAAGGGGGATATGATAAGTAATCATGCTACCTTATCCCAAGACACGTTGGTATCAAAGTATTCAGACAAAAATGATCTTCATGTTATTTTTTATAACTACCATCATTTTTGGATGTTTTATGTTCATGTACTATGTAACGACTAAAACAAAGATGAATATAGAGATACGTACATTAACTGAATTTTTTACAAATTATTTATCAATCAGTTTAATAACACCTTTGTGGAATTATGATTTAGATGCAACTGAAAATATTATTAATGCAACCATGAATGAAAAACAAATATATGCAATTATTATTAAAAAACAAGATGGAAAGGTGATTCTTGGCAAAATTCGAAATAACCAATGGAATATCGTCAATGTTACCATGAATTTTTCCCAAACCCCTTCCCAGAATAATTGCGTTATGATGAACAAAATAATTGTCAAAAATAATGAACTATTAGGTGATATTGAGATATGGATGACCCTGAAATTTGTATATGAAAGACTGCGTAATGCTCTTATGGAAATGTTAATCAGGCTTGCCCTATTTGATACTTTGCTCTTTTTATTGATTTTTTTTAGCATTCGAAAAATGATTATAGCTCCGATAAGGGTAGTTGTTGAATATCTCAGCCGATTATCTATGGGCGATATTCCAACCCAGATCACGAAAAGGTATAAAGGAGAATTTAATGAAATCTTAACTTGTCTGACAATTTTAATTGAAGCTACAAATCAGACAACACAAGTTGTAGAAGCCGTTGCAGATGGGAATCTTGAAGTAGATGTTAAAGAACGTTCGGAATATGACCGGATGATGAAGGGGTTAAACCAGATGATACAACGTCTAAACGGTATTATGACAGAAACAAATGGAATGATTCACTCTGTGCAACAAGGCAATTTGGATATTCGTGGTAATGCAGAAGCCTTTGAAGGGGGTTGGAGAAAACTTTTAACAGGTGTGAATAATTTGATTGATGGATTAAGCTCGGCTGTGTCTGTAAAAGCGGTTCTCGAAACCGAAATGGAACTCGCAAAACATATTCAGACTGTTTTACTTCCCAAAAAACCTAAAATACCCGGTTATGAAATTGTCGCTAGTCTTCAGTCTGCTGATGAAGTGGGCGGAGATTATTTTGATGTGATTTCTGTTGATGGATATGACTGGATTGTTATTGGAGATGTTTCAGGGCATGGCGTTACCGCTGGATTGGTGATGATGATGGTTCAGACTGCCATTCATACAATCTTACTTGAAAATCCATCTGTACCTCCATCGCATCTGTTGTCCCAGATTAACAAGACAATTTATAGTAATATCGAACGCATGAATGAACCCAAACACATGACCCTTATTGCGCTTGCTTCACTACATGACGGTGTCTTTTCTTTTGCTGGTTTACATGAGGATATTCTGATATGGCGCGCAGCAGATAAAATCATTCAACAGATTGAAACGAATGGGATGTGGATCGGCATAGAACCTGATATATCTACCTTGCTGTTCACAGAGAGATTAAAATTATATCCGGGAGATTGTATGGTACTCTATACAGACGGTATCCTCGAAGCACGCAGAAAAGATGGTAAACTGTTTGGGAAAGAACGGTTAGCGAAAATTATCGAAAGGTCTGGGGAGAAATCCGCTTATGAAATTCATGCTGATATTCTGAAAGCATTATCTTATTATCAAACATTAGATGACGTAACAATTTATGTCATGAAACGGGTATAACCGGTAACAAATAAGGAATAACTGATTATGTTAATAGAATATATTAATGCGGCATTACGAAAAGCCCATTATTTAATTTTAGCAGAGAATGAAGGATATTATGGACGTATAGATGGCCTTAAGGGGATATGGGCTAATGGAGAAACGCTTGAATCGTGTCGTGAAGAATTACGGGAAGTACTAGAGGAATGGATCATATTAGGTCTTAAGATGGGACACCAGATTCCGATCATAGATAATATTGATTTGAATATTCAGCTTAAAGAGGTTGCTAATGCAAATTATCAGAGAAGCAGGAATCACCAAGGAACAATGGGAGAAACTTTAAATGGGTGAAAAACAAACTACATTCGGAAATTTTGTTGAACCGGGTGAAGGGATTATTGAAGGGCATTTAAGTCTAAGTTTTCAGCATCAGAGGTTGAATATCGATGCGTTGTGGGAAAATAGCTCTTTATCAGCAAAATTTTTATCAACATTCTGGGGGAAATTTTTTCCTGTACATGATCCAGATTCTGGGCCAATCAAAAAACAACTTGAGGATGCAGTCCATTATGTTTGCGCAGAACTTCTTGGAAATGCAGTAAAATTTAGTTATAATCCTGAGTATTTAATAAAAATTTGTCTGTATCTACATGAACAAGAATTACGGTTTTATGTTACAAATAGCATTCGTCCAGATGATGTTGAACACTTTAAATTATTTATCAAGCGAATTCTCAGTGAAGATACTTCAGCATTTTTTATAGAACAAATGGAAAAAAGTGCTGTTCATGATAACAAAGAGTCAAGGATTGGCTTCCTGACATTAATAAATGATTACAGTGTAGTTCTGGCATGGAAATTTGAAGAAAAAGTATCTGGAATTCAACTTGTCACTACATTAGCACGCCTGCCAATTATGCGTAACCATAATTTTTCATAGAAAAGGAAATAAAAGAATGCAAGTACAAGGCGATAAATACACTATTGTTTATCATTCTGAAACGGCAACGGTTCGTTGTGATGGGATGCTTGACCTAAGAGGAAAGGATGGCTATACTGAAATTAGCGAATTGTTTACCAAGGTATTAGACCAAATCCCTTTGCCTAAAAAGATCATTCTCGATATCAGGGACCTCGAATTTTTAAACAGCTCTGGAATAACTACGCTTGGCGGATTTATCATTAGATTACGAAACAAAGGTGGTATTCAGCTTTTGATTCAGTGCGCAAATAAACATTCATGGCAGTTAAGATCAATGAAGGGACTCCAAAAACTCATGTCTGAAGGCTTAGAACTTAATTTTGAATAGGTGCATAGCATATACAAAAGGATCATCAATGGAACATACTCAATCCAAAGAAGAACTGATCAAGGAAAACAGTGCGCTAAAAAATGAATTGAATGACCTGAAACTGATTATCGAAGCAGTTACCGGCCATTCAGATGGTATTGAGTCAGAACTTCTTGAAAAAATACATGCAGGCGAAAAATTATTTCAAGTCATGAGTAAAACAATACCCGTTCCATTTTTTATAAGCCTAAAAGATTCTGGGAAAATTCTGTTTTCAAATAAACATGCCTATCAAATTTTTGGGTACAGTGCGGAAGTATTTCTAACCAAAGAAATGCTTGATTTATATAGCGATCCAAAAGAATTTCAAACCTTTATCACTGTTTTATCGCAATATGGTCAGGTGGATAATTTTGAAGCAACATTAAAAAAATCAGACAATTCTTTATTAATAGTATATCTGTTTTCTCAACCTATTGTATTCAAAGAACAGGCTTGCCTTTTAACTGTGATTTATGATCTGACCGAACGAATCAAGGCAGAAGAAGAAAAATCTGCTTTGGAAAATCAGCTTCGGCAAACGCAGAAAATGGAAGCGATTGGAACAATGGCGGGTGGCATATCTCATGATCTAAATAATATATTAGCAATTATTTTTGGTAATATAGAACTCTCGATGATGATTCTTCCTGAAGACAATGAAGTACAAAAATTATTAACTTGTGCATTATCTGCTGCCAAAAGAGCGAAAGAGATGGTAAAGCAGATACTTGATTTTTGCCGTCAAAAAGAACACGAGCGAATCCCTGTTAAAATCAAACAGGTGGTATCAGAAGCAGTGGGTATGATTAAGGAATTGATGCCCTCAACCATTCAAATCAAATTAGAAATTGAACCCCAATTATCCACTATTCAAGGCGACCCGACTCAGATTCATCAGATATTAATGAATCTGTGTTCAAATTCAGCCTATGCAATGCGAGACACAGGTGGCGTAATCGAAATTATTCTTAAGGAAGTACATAAGAACCTTGCTACTACGCGAATCGCAAATCCAAAGCCGGTCTCTTATGTAGTGCTTACTGTCAAAGATACGGGTTGTGGTATTGAGAAAACAATTATGGATCGTATTTTTGATCCTTTTTTTACAACAAAACCGGTTGGAAAAGGAACTGGTTTAGGACTGTCTGTGGTATATGGCATTATCAAAAGCTTTGGTGGGACGATTACTGTTGAAAGTGAACTTGGAAAAGGCGCAGCATTTCATTGTTATTTTCCATTGTCTTCCAAAACTTCAGATAGTGCAGACCCAACAGATATACAAAAAAAAGTGAATGGCGGTAAAGAAAAAATACTGTTAGTTGATGATGAAGAGGATGTTCTGTTAATATTTAAGTCAATGATTGAAAGTTTAGGATATGAGGTTATAACTCATTCAAACAGCCTTCAAGCATTGCAAATGGTTCAGAAATCAAAAAATGATGTTGATCTTGTTGTAACCGATAACATGATGCCCAATATGATGGGAACAACATTGGCTGAAAAAATTCTTGCAATTCGTCCTAACATGCCAATTATCCTTTGTACTGGTTTAGACATTCAAATAAATAAAGATCACCTGTCGTCAATTGGGATCAAAGGCTTTATCAACAAGCCCTATTCACTTCAACAACTTGCTTTCCTTATTCGAAAATTACTTGATGAAAGGAATAGGTGACAGTTCGGATTAATTTGGCACAGATGCATCGAGTTGTTTAGCAATATCCAACAACCTCTTTTCTGTCTCCTTACGTTCTGGGTTGACACGCTTAGCTTTTAAAAAATACATGGTAGCCAAATTGAATTTACTTTGGATATAGTATAGCTCTCCCAAATTCAAAAGTGCCAATTCATATTCAGGATCAACCCGAGTAGCTTCTTTAAAAAATTGTTCAGCCTGATCTTGACGTCCAATACGGAGATATAGCGAGCCGATATTATTCAAATTGTCCTTGTAGTCAGGAAATAGTCGATAGAGCGTGGAAAAGTGCTGAAAGGCCAATGCGTATTTCTGTTCATGCATAAAAAGGTTCCCCAAATTAAGATATGCCTCCTTATAGTTTGGCTGAATCCTAATAGCTTCCTGATAATGCTGAATAGCCTCCAAAATTTCAGATCGATCCGTTAAGATGCGTCCCAAATTAAAATGGGCGTATGCATCGTTTATGTTAAGTGATAAGGCTTGACGATAAAATAAAATGGCTTTAGTTAAGTCTCCCTGCTTTTCAGCTAAAAAACCTATATTGGACAGTGAGCTTGAATCGAAAGGATCAAGCGCTAAGGCTTTTTCAAAATGGAATGCAGCTTTGGCCCAGTCTTCCCTTGAAAGCATAATTAGACCGATATCGTTATGAATATCTGACATCTGTGCTTCACCCATTCTGGTTTTTGAAATAGCTTGAAGCGCTTCATCATAATGGTGCAAAGAAATATCGTTTTGTCCCTTGTCTTTATACATTTTTGCAATACATTTATGCGCAATAAAGTTCTCCTTAGATGCGTGGATAGCATGCTCAAAAAGCGAAAAGGAATTCTTCCAGTATCCTGTCTGAACCCATGCAAGTATCCCATACAATGAAATCAAAAATATACTTAAAAACGGTAGTAGTTTTTTAACCCATGGCTTATGCTCAGCAATGGACAAAAAATACCAGACAACCATGATGAAAATTCCAGTTTGAGGCACATACATAAACCGATCTGCTCTGGCTTGTATCCAGATTTGAATGATCCCAATGACAGGTACAAGTGTTCCCAAAAACCAAAGCCAGCCAACCAGAACGTAAGGATGGCGTTTTCCAGAACCGATTACCACTATAGAAATTACGAGTAAAAGAATACCGTTCCCTAAGACAGACAGAGATGAAAAGACAGCAGGATAAGGATAAAAAACCACCATATCAAATGGCCAAATCGTTTGTTGGATATAGGCTGCATAAGAGATAATGGCATTGGCCAGTCGGGTTTCAATCGGAAGGGTATTAAATGAAATTGTCGCATATTTACCTGTTGATACGATCATATTGATAGCGATAAATATGGCAGATAGAAAAAAGTATGGCAATTTTTCTAATAGAATACGCTTGAAATCTATTGTTAAGCTGTTAAAATTTTTCAAGCTAAAATTCTGAAGTTTTATACGGTTTAATGGCCAAATATCGATGAGAATCAACAAAAAAGGTAATGTAACAAGCATAGACTTTGACAAAAGCGACATCAGATAACATAAAATGGACATGAGATAATATTTCCTGTCATGACCATGAATATAAAGGATGTATGCCCAAATTGATGCAAACCCAAAAAACGTGTTTAGCACGTCTTTTCTTTCAGCTATCCATGCTACAGATTCGACATGTAGGGGGTGTAGCGCAAATACGGTAGCAATAAAAGCGCTTGGCCACAACCTTTTGGTGGATTGCTTAAACATAATGAACAGCAATAAGGTATTCAATATGTGAAATAAAAGATTCGTAGCGTGGTGCCATCCGAAATCAAGACCATGTAAATGACATCCTATGGCAAAGGAGATCATGGTAAGTGGATTGTAATCCCAGTTATGCGTACCACTCAAGGACGGAAAGGTAAACCAGAAGCGAAGATTGTCCTTGGTTATCCCTTGTTGAACAGACCAGTTTTTAGTTAAATAAGCCGAATCGTCAATATTAACAGAATCAAATTTCAAAACATCACCGTAAACAAGGAGGTTTACAGCGATCATGCCTATACAGAAAAAAAAAGAAATGCGTTTTTCCCATTTGATTGTCAACTTATTCATCGTTATTAATTGAGTGAGTGAGTAATTAAGTTGTCTGAACTTCGAAATGCAGAAATGGTAAGAAAGTCCCAATCTGCAATTTCTTATTTATTTTTGACAAATTTCATATCTCGGATAACATTTCTTGAATTTATGTTCAATCTCTTTTATAGTTGCGTGCAGTTGATATGCTGTTGAACTCAAAGTAGGAGATACCCTATACCAATATATAGATTTGCGGATTTTCAATTTTTGTGGTATTGCCAAAATTCTTTTCTGAAAAACTATATAACGATTGCCATCATGCTTTTTGTGGAGAAAATAGGTTGCTCGCTAAAATTCCTAGTTATGCGTTAATTGGATTATATACTTATCCTGTAGTTGTCGAAGTTGATGTCTCTAAAGGGCTTCCTGTATTTAATATGGTCGGATTGCCTGAAGTTGCTGTCAGGGAAAGTAAAGAACGAGTTAAAACAGCAATTACGAATTCTGGTTATGCGTTTCCATATGATCGCATTACAGTGAATTTATCTCCCGCAGATATTAAAAAAGAAGGTACGGGATTTGATTTACCGATTGCTATAGGTCTGTTAGCTGCGACAAACCGAATACCACTAGATAAAGTTCAGGCATACTTGATCATGGGCGAACTCTCCTTAGATGGCTATATCAAACCAGTTAAAGGCGTTCTGCCAATGGCAATTGCAGCTCGTAATGCTGGATATCAAGGCATTATTGTGCCAGAGGAAAACGCTCGCGAAGCTTCCGTTGCAAAACCTATTTCGGTTATTCCAGTTCAAACCTTGTCTCAGGTCATTGATTTTTTACGCGGCGATATTAATTTAGCTTCATGTAGTTTTGACCATGATGCTGATGAAATCGACCATGTGGGTTATCGCGTAGATTTTTCTGATATTTCTGGTCAGGAACATGCGAAAAGAGCTTTGGAAATCGCTGCTGCCGGTGGACATAATGTCATCATGACAGGGCCTCCCGGGTCTGGAAAAACAATGCTTGCCAGAGCATTGCCTTCGATTTTGCCACCCATGACATTTGAAGAATCCATTGAAACCACGATTGTTTATAGTGTTGCCGGACTTTTGCAAAAAAATCAGGCATTAGTTCGTCAGCGTCCGTTTAGAGCGCCACATCATACCATATCAGATGCCGGATTGATTGGAGGTGGACGGCAACCGAAACCCGGTGAAGTCAGTTTAGCCCATAATGGCGTACTTTTTTTAGATGAACTTACCGAATTCAAAAGAACTGTTC
Organism: Deltaproteobacteria bacterium YD0425bin50; assembly: GCA_002753105.1. GTDB lineage: Bacteria > Desulfobacterota > Desulfobacteria > Desulfobacterales > YD0425bin50 > YD0425bin50. Next base: position 9,649 of record PDZT01000078.1, read on the forward strand.
TTGAAGTGCTGCGTCAGCCGCTTGAAGACCAATCCGTTACGATTTCAAGGGCAATGGCGAGCGTTACCTATCCGGCAAAAATTGTTTTGATTGCAGCAATGAATCCTTGTCCCTGCGGATATTTAGGGGATCCAAAGCATACGTGCACCTGTTCTGCCATTCAAGTTCAAAAATATCGAGCCAAAATATCCGGCCCCTTACTGGATCGAATGGATATTTACCTTGATGTTCCAGCAGTGCCCTATCGTGATTTAATGAATACTTCAGGTAAAGAAACGTCAGATTTAATTCGGGAGCGTGTTATTGCCAGCCGTCATATTCAATCAAAACGATTTGCAAAAACAACTATTTATTGTAATTCACAAATGTCAACTCGCCATATTAAAGCTTATTGTCAGATTACACCTGATATAACCAGATTACTTGAACAGGCTATGGAAAAACTAGGCTTTTCTGCGCGTGCGTTCAATCGGGTTTTAAAACTTGCTAGAACCATTGCAGATTTGGATCACAGTGTGAACATAACCGAAGCGCATATATTTGAAGCTATTCAATATAAAACGATGGATCGGGGAAGTGATACGATCTCAAATATAATTAAAGATAATCAGGAGAGTTATGAAGAATCAACAATGTATTTTAGTGATTGAAGACGAAAAGATGTTTAAAAATTTACTTCGTGATATGCTTGAGTTAGAAGGATTTCAGGTAATTTGCGCAGAAAATGGTATTGAAGGTCTTCGCTGTTTTGATGAACATCCAGTTGATCTGGTGATTACGGATATTCTGATGCCAGAATGTGAAGGAATAGAGACGATTCAGATCATGAAAGAGAAAAAACCTGACATTAAGATTATTGCAATTTCTGGTGGTGGTTTTTTAAAAGCAGATTATTATTTGTATTTAGCCGGCAAAACAGGTGCGATATGTACATTAGAAAAACCATTTAATCGAAAAACCCTCATTGATAAAGTTCATCAGATGTTAACTAATAATGATGACACTACATTGCCAGCAGTACAAGATTTACCAGAAGAAATTCAGTTTTGAAACGGAATGTATGATCCAACGAAAACGGTTAAAAAAATTACTTAGAAAAATGGTGGATATCTATAGTCCTTCTGGTAAAGAAGAGGATATTCTTGATTTTTTAAAAACATATCTAAAACGTCATCGTATCCCCTTTCAGACTCAAATGGTAGATGAAAATCGGTATAATCTTCTCATTATGCCCGATTCTGTTAACACGAAATTGGCATTCATTGGCCATGTCGATACGGTTGCCGCCTATGATCTCGAAGATTACGGCTTTCATGAACAAGGAGATAACATAAGAGGATTAGGCACTGCGGATATGAAAGGCGGATGTGCCGCTATGATTGAAGCTTATCTAAGCTTTCAAGAACTAAACAGAGGGCATTTTCCAGCAGCACTATGTTTAGTCGTTGGAGAGGAAGAAACCGGAGATGGTGCTGATCAATTAACAAAGCATTTGCATGTTCCATGGGCAATCATTGGTGAACCCACGAATCTTATTCCTTGTACCAGCAGTTATGGCTATCTGGAGATTCAGGTAGCAGCCCGTGGTAAAAGGATGCATGCATGTCTTGCGAATCGTGAAGAAAATGCAATTGAAGCCATGCTCAGGGTTATGTTGCACATTTCCCATTACATGAACCAAAAACAGCCTGAGGCTGTGTACAATATTCGAGACCTTTATAGTCTGCGTACTGGATTTACTGTTGCTGAACATTGTGAAGCATGGTTAGATATTCATGTCCCACCAACTGCTGCCATAGGAGAAATGATTACTGATTTGGAGGAAGTAACACTGAATCCGAAATCGACTGGAAATACCAAAATAGATCATTTACAAGATAACATATTTTTTAATGGTGAAGAAAAAAAGAATAATATCAACATTAGTTTTAAAACCGAAACCATTGCATCGGGTTACGCTATTCCTGAAAAGGGCCCCATGTTTGATACGCTTAAAAGCATTTTTAATACGAGTAACATTGCTTGGAAAACGGCTGCATTCCCTAGCCATTCTGATGCGAATCAACTCTGGGCTGCTGGAATTAAACCTATTGTACTCGGTCCGGGTCAACTTGAAAAAGCCCACACCCAAGATGAATCCGTATCCTTTGACCAGATTTGTCAAGCATCCCAGATTTATCTAGATATCTTGATAAAACTCTGTATCTAAGACTGCACATTGAACACATCTCGCCATACCTGTAACTGGCACATCTTCCAATGATCTTTTGGTGAACGTATGTTTCGTATATCGGAACAAAAAACAGTCGGCATACTCTGACTTAGATTCTCATAACAATCATCGAAAAATGACTGCCATGTTTCACCCTTCATCCACTGGGCACACGGTACTTCAAAACCCTGCTTATCCTTTCGTTGAAGAATTTCCTGAACCGTAAACTGACCTAACGATGCTTTTTGAAGGTATTTAGGTTGTCCGTACATGATTTTAAGTTCTCCGGGAACACTGAGCAAGTATTCAATTAAACGGTAATCCAGATACGGCAGGCGAGCTTCCAAAGAAAATGCCATTGAATTGCGATCTTCAATCCGGAGCAGATGTTCTAATTTATACTGAAAATGTCTTAATATACTCTGGTTTAATGAATCTATACAAAAAAAATGCTGCCATATCATGCTTTTTTCAATATATTCATCAAAAAAATCTGCTGCCATATACGGTACGGATAGTTTTAACAATTTTTTTTTAAGATGTGCGGGTGCAAGTAGAAAACCAAAAGTTTGATAAGCTGAACTATGCGTTTTTTTTAGGATAGCGGCATGTATTTCTTTAACGAATCGAACAAACTGCTTTGTCTTGAACAATTCAAACCAAAAAAAACCATTAAAGTAATGATACCCTGCAAAGTTTTCATCTCCCCCTTGCCCGTCAAGCAATACAGTGATGTGTTGATCATGTGCATATTTCATTACTTCATATTGAGCATAAAAAGAAGGGCTGGGGACAGGTTCATCATTGGTATATGTAAAATGATATAAATTCTCATACGCGTTTTGACTTGTCGGGAAAATAAGATGGGATTGAAATGGAAATCGCTGGTTCAATGTGTTCACATACCTTGTTTCATCTTCTATCTGATTAGGAAATGATGCAGTAAATGTTTGGAAACCAGAATTGACAAGATTTTTTTCAAACAAGGTTCCGACAATGATAGATGAGTCTAAACCGCCGCTTAAACAGGTGCCCACAGGAACATCGCTGCGCATTCTTAACGCAACAGATGAAACAAGTAGTTCTCGGATATGATCTTGAATGTCTTGTAAAGACGTTTCTTTTGAAGAGTTAATGAACAATTCAGGATGCCACCATTGATGAATTGAAAAGTGTTGCTCGTCTAGTATCCCGTAATGACCAGCGGGCAAGCGATAAATATCTTCAATAAACGTATCTTGAAACACATCGGTTCGATTAAACACAAGATAATCAAAAAGGCTTTGATGATGGATACAGGGGGTTAAATTAGGAATGGATAACAACGCTTTAATTTCAGAAGCAAAATAAAAACCATCAGGCCGTTGGATATAGTAAAAAGGTTTGATGCCCACACGATCCCGGGCTATAAACAGTATGTGCGTTTTTTGATCATACACACAAAACGCAAACATACCATTGAGTTTATGTAAACAGGATGTGCCATAATGCTGATAAGCGGCTAATAAGACTTCGGTGTCAGTTTGGGTTCGAAATGAAAAGCCTTCCTGTTTTAGGTGTTCTCTAAGTTCAATATAATTGTATATTTCACCATTATATATCATGTAGTATCTGTTATCAGCAGATACAAAAGGTTGATGACCGTCTGAAGATAAATCGATGATACTGAGCCGTGTATGCCCTAGAATGCAGTGTTCATCCTGATAAATACCCTGATAATCCGGGCCTCGGTGTTGTTGTATGTCATTCATGCGCAACACAATGTCCCGCGCATGAGGTGATTTATACATATAAATTCCTGATAATCCACACATGATTACTCAATATAATTAAACATGCGCTTGAATCTTTCTAAATGATCTGAGTTCATTTAAGTTTACCCTATTTTGAACTTTCCACAGATCGTATTGAACTTGAAGTTTAAGCCAGCCTTCTGGAGAACGCCCAAAAACTTTTGATAATCGTAAGGCCATTTCTGGGCTAATGCGAGTCTTTCCATTGACTAAAGCAGAAAAAGTTTTAGGTGTGACTCCCAGTAATTTTGCTGCATGACTTATTTTCATATTACAAGCATCTACACAAAATTCCTTGATGATTTCTCCCGGATGAGGTGGATTATACATTTTCATAATGAACATCCTTAATGATAATCTTCATAATCTACATTAGTAACATTAATATTTTGAAATTGAAATGTCATTCTCCAATTACCACTGACGGTTACTGACCATGTTCCTGACCGGTTACCTTTAAGATGATGTAATCTTAGACCCGGTAAATCCATGTCCTCTGAAGATTCAGCAGTTTCAAGAAGAGCAAGAATCTTACGAATTCTACCTGCGTATTCTGAATTGATACCTGATGTATTTCCTGTTTCAAAGAATTTTTTTAGTCCTTTGTGTTTGAATTTGACAATCATAATGACTTGGAAAAAATATTTAGTTTACTCAACTACAGATCGATTATCAATGATCCATACTTCCCCCAGTCGGTCTTCTAAATACTCTTGAATTTGTTCAGGCAAGGTATCTTTATCCCCTTTATCTTCATAGCAGGCCAAAAATTTAAAATAATCTTCAATTTGATTGAGAAAAAGAGTTGATCCAATAGGCTCCGAATTCGATGAATCCAATAAATTCACTGAAGTTGAAACGAATTCTTTGCCATACTCTCTCATCTTTAATAGCAATGCTGGAACAATTTTTTGTTGAATGATGTATTCAACAGCTTTTTCTTTAAATTCTGAATCCGTTGGCAAATTTAGCGGATCCCCCTTTTTTTCTTCAGGTATCTCTGAAGTGAGATTGGGTGGAATAACTAAATCTTCAAACGTATAGCTGTCCTTAAAGCGTTCCTTAGGGAAAATCTCATTTCCATTTTGAGACAACACATAGACTTCGATTTCCATGTGTCCAATTAATTTATGTTTTTCAAGCTGAAACGGAATTTCCTCGGTTACGTCAGCTTCAATTTTTTGAGGCACCCCCGGTAGTTTTTCTTCTATGAGTTCCAGTTCATCTTTGATATCGCCTGAACTCATTTTAACATTATCTTGATTATAGACAATCACATGTTTATCGTTTAACGCTCTTCGTAATTCTGCCATTCGTACCGTAAGATTGATATATTCTTTATTTTCTACTATTTTTTTAACTGTATT
>PDZT01000481.1 GCA_002753105.1 Deltaproteobacteria bacterium YD0425bin50
GTCCGACCCTAAACTATATTCCAGACCCAGAATTTATCGATCTTGATCTGGTTCCCAATACAATTCGTAACTATTCTTATGAATGTTTTCTTTCAAATGCATTTGGGTTTGGTGGAACGAATTGTTGTATTGTATTTAAAGGTGTGTAAGGAGTGAAAGCTCAACGACGGGAAATACAAATTAACATTGATCCTTATTTACAAGACCATCATTTTCAGGGGAATGTGATATTCCCTTGTGTCGAAGCTGTAGAAACCATTGCCAAAACTGTTAAAACAGACTACCCCGAAATCAATATACATCAAATCATCAATGCACGGTTTGATAAGTTCTTATATATTTCTCCTGAAACAAATCTACTTACAGCTTTTATGGATGCAATTCAAGATGATACTGGAAATTTGGTTGCAACACTACTTACGAAAACGTCCAAACAAACTACGATAACTCGTTATATTGAACATGCCCGAATTGTTTTTCCAATGGCCCCATTCAATGTAGAAAAATTCAATTTTTCATCGATATCAGCATTACAAGGTGAACCGTTTCAAGTTGACCGTGAACGTATATACAAAGAACTCGTACCTTTTGGGCCACTATTTCAAAATATTTGTGATCATCTGTTGGTTACGCAATATGGCGCAATTGCAACCATTCAGGCACCGAATGTGTCCATACAAAAAGAACTAGGCTCACCATTTCCATTGGACGCATCTTTTCATGCAGCATGTGTCTGGGCTCAGCGTTTTGAACACATTGTCGCTTTTCCTGTTGGTTTTGAAAAACGTATCATTCTTAATAAAACTCATGCAGGAGATAAGTATATTACTCGAATCATTCCCCGTGAAAAAAAAGAAAATTATCTTTTTTTTGATATATGGATTTATGATCATCAAGGAAATCTATATGAAAGCATTAGGGGTGTAAAAATGAGAGATGTGAGTGGTGGGCAATTAAAACCACCTCACTGGATAGTATTGCCAAAAAGTGTGGACACGCAACGTTCTTTTATTGAGATACCACAAATCCCTCTCTAACTAGAATCTTTCTCAATGGAATTTCTTGAAAGCCTTGAAATCGGCTATTCCGAATGACAAAAAAGGGAACACCTTTTCCATTAAATTCTTTAAACCATTTTTTAGCATCACCAAACGATTCAATATTATATTCTATGAATGGAATGTTATTTTGTTTCAAAAAGATGATTGAATTAGAAGAATATGAACATCGTGACGTGGTAAACAATAAAACCTTATCTTGTAGATGAGGATTAACTACTGCTTGATAAGGGTCTTCATGGAATAAAAACAGATAAGTAAAAAAGACCAATGGAATAAACATAGTCATCATACCAGATGTAACAACCACTTTCTGAATAAGAGGAACCTTGGCATCAGAAAGTCCATTGATAATAAGTAAAAAAACACCTATAATCGTTAAAGTAAAAAAAACGACTCTTAAAATAAGCAGGAATAAGCCTACATAGGATAAATGCACTATTAAAATTTTTAAAGTAACCAGCATCAGTCCTAATAATGATAAGCTTACCAAAACAATTTTTAAAATGAGCAATATTCCGGCTAATGATGATAAGCTGACGATGAGATGTTTTTTGGAAGAACATCCTTTAAAAATTGGAAAACTTATTGTTTTAAATATAATGTCAATGGTAAAATCTGTCAGAATATCAAATAGTTGATTTAAAGTGATGCCTTGTGCTTCTGTTTCTTCAATACGTTTCGTTTTTTTAGAGGCGTTCTTTTTTTTGTATTGATCATAAACACGTTGACAAAGAGGGCATTCCCATTCGTTTACATAATTATCATCTGGTTGACGTGTGTAACCACAATGATTGCATCGGATTGGTTTTATTATTTTTGGGGGTTCCTTTTGCTTTTCTGTTTCAGCAAATGCCATTTCATCAGTCATAAAGTGTTCTCCTTTTGCGTTCACACTGTAACTTGTAACTTTATTCCCCTTTATCGCTTCGAGAGTCTCCATTCATTATGTCTTACCGACTTTCAGGAGTCTATCTTATTTATAGGTCTTCCTTACGGACACGAAGCAAACGATCATGAATGAGAGCATAAAAATGTTGGCTGTTATCCATCGGTATAAAATGCCAGCCCAAATGAATAGAACATTGTCGGCAAATAGCTGCAACCCACATATATCCATTAAACCAAGTGAATTCACTTGTGGGCTTTCCAATGTGAATACATCCGGGCGCTATTGCATAACAATCAATTTCAAACACAATTCCATGTGGATTGGCAAAAGTGTGCTCACTGCTTCCTTGAATAGTGATCCGTGCTTGAGGTATAGTAATGATCATCCGACATTGTCTGCAAATTAAAAATTCGTCACTAAGTGATGGATCCAATGATTGTTTTGTGTTTGAACTATCTTTGACATCTGGATGAGATGATAAATTTTTGGAAAATTGAAATAAAAAGGGTAGAAAAGGAATGCATAACATGATATTTATTTACCATAAAATATAAAAAGAAATGTTATTTTTTTTTAGGCATTAGCAAAATCAATACGTTTAGTGCCTATCTATATACCAATATCGATTTTTTGACAACAATAGATTTTATAGCAGATAAGCATATGCAGAATTTACCAAATGATTTTCATAATCAGGAAATTGCCGCTTCAGTGATTGATTTTTTATTAAAAATCCCTCTGTTTGATGAGTTGGATGGTAAAGAATTAAAAATCGTGGCTACGTATATGAATTATTTAGAATTGAGAAAGGGGAAGGCTTTATTCAAAGAAGGGGATAGTGGAAATTTTGTGTGTTTTGTGATCAGTGGTGATATAGAGGTATTAAAAGCAACCTCTACAGGAAAAAATGTCGTTATTGCAACCTTAGGAAAAGGCAGAATCATTGGAGAAATGGCTATTATTGATAACACCCCCCGTTCAGCAACAGTAAGAGCACGCGAAACAAGTACGCTTGTAATCTTAGGCAAAAAAAATTTTGATATTATATTAGAAAACTATCCTACCATTGGTATTAAAATCTTAAAAGGTATTGCACGTCTATTGAGTCTGAATATGCGCTTAACCACAAGCCAACTCGCGGATTATATTCTTAAAGATGCAACCACCTAATCCTTTTTTGGATGCGATCAGATAAAACTATGCGCTCATTCTTAG
>PDZT01000482.1 GCA_002753105.1 Deltaproteobacteria bacterium YD0425bin50
TGCCAGCATGTTTTTTTTTGCCTTCATTTCTAAAAATAATAATCAGTTTATGGTTTGACTGACCTGAAACAATACTCCATGTTACTGGATTAATTCTCATAAAAAAATCAGCAACCAACACACACACATCAGGATTCGGTACATTCCCAAGACAAACATATACGCGGTTATTTCGAATACACATATCCTGAATCGCATTTTTAAAATATTTCAAAAAGTCCAACCGTAAATCTGCCTGATCCATCTTTCGTACCATATGAATATTTGCATGATGAAACAAATACTGAAATGCATATACATCTTCAATGATGGCGTGTCGTTCAAAATTGCTTGTATCTGTTTTAATACCATAAAACATCGCAGTGGCAAGCTCTTCAGATGGTTTAATTTTGGCAGCTCTGAGATATTCGCTTAAAATAGTCGAAGTTGCCCCATAATCAGGACGAATATCCACAAATGATGCTTGAATATGTTGCTGCTTTGGATGATGATCAATCACAACATGAAAAGATATGCTTCGAAATGACTCATGATGATCTGGTTGTGAATCAACAATAACAAAACGATTAAACTTATCCAGATCAACTTCATTCAGATGGATTAATGGAACTGATAACAGACGAACCATGGCAATGTTATCCGGCCGACTAATGGCATTGACATGAGCCAAGGTAACTTTGTTGACTTTACGCCATAATAACCGCTTGATTGCCATTGCACTTCCAATAGCGTCCGGATCAGCATTGATCACTATCAATACATAATCCCGCTTAGAAAATACACTATAAAATGACAGTAGTTTTTCAATTGAAGTTGTTTTAATATTTTTCACGATCTTCATAAAAACGATACAATGAATTGATTTAAAGAGGTGATTGACCTGTTATCAGAAATTGAAAATACGCTTTTGCCTAATCTGTCCATTTCGCGTAAGCATGAGTCCTCATTAAGCCAGCCAATAACTGGAACAGAACTTGTTTGAAGTATGGAATGGATGTCATCATCAGACTGAACTCTGTTAAACAGCAACCCAATTTTTTGATACGCAATGATTTTTTTACCCACATCTGCGATAGTCAATGCAACATGACGCGCTTTATGAGAGACATCCGCTACTAATAAGAGATGGGTAACCATTTCCATAACCCGGCGATTGATTTGTTCTATACCAGCTTCTCCGTCAATAATCACATAATCAAACTGATGTGCAAGATGATGAATGATTGTCTTTAAAAGCTGATTGACTTGGCAATAGCAACCGTCTTGTTCAGGTCTGCCAATCGCTAAAAAAGCAAGGTTTTGTTTTTCAATAAGTGCAGATAATAATTCATAGTCAAGCTGGTTAACCAATGTTTGTTTGTCTTGCTGTTCATGTAATTTTTCAATAATTTCGCAGCGAATATCATCCACAGTTTTGTGAACAGGCATGTCAAGCGCAAATGATAAGCCTACGGCCGGGTCTGCATCAATGGCAAGCACTTTATGCTTTCCATCCACAGATAGCAGCCGGGTTAACAACGCGCTAATACATGTTTTACCAACCCCGCCCTTGCCGCAGACTGCAATGATTTTTGTATTTAAAGACAAATGCGTTTCCTCATTCATTACTGCTCCCGTGTTTTCATCAATTTTTCTCGCATAACGCTTATCTAAATATCTGTAACATGAGTTTATAAAACTTGCAATAAGGTGATATCCAAAAAAATTAATTATTCTGCCAATAACTATGCGTATGCGTATCTATGTATTTTTAAATATCAATCACATTTTGAGAATGTACCCGATGGCGGTTTTTCTTGCCAGGTCGCAAATTTAAGTAACAGAAGCATCCCGGGAATAGCAATGAGGCTGCACATAATAAAAAAGTTTTGCCATCCAAGCTGCTTTACCATCCATCCTGTGGGAGCAGAAGCTAAGACTCTAGGAACACCCATTAGGCTGCTAAGCAGCGCATATTGAGTAGCGGTAAATTTTTTATTCGTAATACTAGCCATAAATGCACTATATGCTGAAGTTCCCATACCCGTTGACAGGTTTTCAAATACAACAACCCATGCTAGTGTGGGAACACTATGACCTAGTTGTGCAAGTACTGCAAAACATGCTGTCGAAAATGCCTGAAAAAAACCGAATATCCATAAGCTTCGATGGATACCAATCCGTATCATCATGATGCCGCCGGTTAATGTTCCAAACACAGTTGCCCAGAACCCAAACAGTTTTACAATAGAGCCAATTTCAGTTTTCGTAAATCCGATCTCTAGGTAAAAGGGTGTAGTCATTGCAGTTGCCATGGTATCACCAAGTTTATAACATAAAATAAACGTTAGAATCCATATCGCATCATTTCGTTGAAAGTATTCAATTAAAGGATCAACAACTGCCTGCTGGAGTGTTTTCGGGCATCCGTATGGCATTTCAGGTTCTCGTGCAAGTAGAGTTGTCAGAATACCGGGCAACATACATCCAGCCATAATGATATATACCATCTGAAATGAAATAAAATCTGCCATAATTAACGCACCACCAGAGGCGAGAAGCATTCCCAACCGGTAGCCATTGATGTACAAAGATGACCCGAGACCCAGTTCTGAATCGGTAAGGTCTTCTCTTCGATATGCATCCACAACAATATCCTGCGAAGCGCTAAAAAACGTTACCCAAAAAGCTGCAAGTGAAATCCAGACAGGATGTTGCGGATTGGAGAACCCTAAACCCACAATAGCAATCATCAATAGAAGTTGACTCACAAGTAGCCAACCGCGACGCCTTCCAAGAAAACATAAGGTAAAGCGATCAAAAACAGGTGCCCAAAGAAATTTAAGTGTATAGGGTATGCCTACCAATGCCATTAAGCCAATGACAGACAAGTCAACCCCTGCTTCTTTCATCCATGCTTGTAAAACCGAAATGGTTAAAAGTAATGGCATTCCACAAGAGAATCCCATAAAAAAAGCGATAAGCATTTTTTTACAAAAAATGGTATTCATAGTACCACATTTTCTTTCTGGGGTAACGGATATTTAAACGTCTGCAACGGGCGTATCTAAAGGTTGGGGGACTGAATAAAGTGAACAAAAATGGAACGTCATTCCGGGGAAAAATAGAAAACCGATTAGGTTTTCTATTTTTAACCCGGAATCCAGAGATGCTGCAAAA